>NZ_MBEM01000140.1:0-108586 GCF_001954045.1 Mycobacterium sp. SP-6446
CGCGCTGTAGGCAACGTCCGGATCGCCCGGCTCAACGGCGGCAGATGGCGCTGCGGCGCCACGGGATTCGGGCAAGTACGCGGGTAGTAGTCCAGGCGCCCGCCCCGGTGGCGGTGCCGCATCCCATCGCCCCGCCGGCCGCAGCGCCGGTGCCCGCCGCTCCGCCGATCCCGGCACCGGTGCTTGTCCCCGTCCCGCGCGTGCCGATCATCGGACCCCCGGCACCCCGCGGGCCCTTCGGTGGTGGGCCCGGTCCCCGCGGGCCCTTTGGCGGCGGTCACGGTCCGTTTGGCGGCGGCCCCTTCGGTGGGGGACACGGGCCCTTCGGCGGGCACGGCTTCGGACCCTTCGGGGGCCACGGATTCGGCGGCGGCCACGGCTTCGGCGGCTTCGGTGGTGGCCACGGATTCGGCGGTTTCGGGCACAGGTAGCCGCGCGCGTCAGTGCGGCGAAACGGCCGCGTCGAGCTATGGTGGCGGACTGGGGCTTAGTCGCGCCCGTGATCGGCAAGCCCCGCAATGCGTTGTGTAACGCAGCAAATCAGTTGGGGGACTTGGAGATAACGGTGGACATCGTACTTGGCGTTTCTATGGCGCCGGAAACAGTCCGCATGGTGCTCATCGAGGGTGCGGGCGCCGGCGGCGTGACCGTCGATCAGGACGACTTCGACGTCACCGGTGATGCGGCGGTCGACGCCGCGGCGGATCGTGTGATCGCCGCGATCCTCGGGACTCGGAAAAGCGCCGTCGAAGGCGGCAACCAGCTGGTGTCCAGCGGTGTGGCCTTCACTGGTCCGGCCGAGGCCGACGCGCTGCGTGATGCGTTGGCCGCACACAAGCTTGAGAACGTCATGCTGGTGTCGGCGTTCATGGCCGCGGCGGCGCTGGCTCAGGCGGTCGGCAGCGCGACGAATTGCGCGCGCACCGCCCTGCTGTTCGTCGAGCCGGCCAACGCGACGCTGGCCGTCGTCGACAGTTCCGCGGGGTCGATCGTGGATGTGCGCCGCCGGCCCCTGCCCGACGGCGACGACGCGGCGCTCGCGCAGCTGACCGCGATGGTTTCGGGTGCGGAATCGATGAAAGCCCGCCCCGACGGGGTGTTCCTCGTGGGATCTGGCGTGGACATCCCGTCGATCAAGCCGACGCTGGAGGCGGCGACGTCGCTGTCGGTCACGGCACCCGAGGAACCGGATATGGCATTGGCGCGCGGGGCCGCGCTGGCGTCGGCGAACGCTCACTTGGGAGCCCCGTCCACCGCTGCGCTGCCCGACGCGGGTCCGGCCGGCTCGGGCTCAGCCGGGCTCGCCTACAGCGACGTCGCGGACGACGACAGTGGCGCCGCCCCCGAATCCGAGGCCGGTGCGCGGCGCAGCCGCAAGGCTCTGGTCGCGGTCGCCATCGCGGTGGTGGTCTTCGTCGGCGGGACCGTCGCGCTCACGCTCGCGTTGGCCTTCGGCATCCGCCCGCACGTGGAACAACGGCCGGACGTCGGCAAGTCCGTCGTCGCACCGGCCCCCGCGCCGCCGCCGCCGGCGGGCCCCGGCCCGGAAACCGCGGCACCCCCCAAAGACGCGCCGCCGCAAGACCCCTCCACGCGCACCAGGGACCGCGTCGACGACTGGTTGCACCGCCACATCGGGCACGGCATTCCGGGCTCGTAGCGGGTAGCCTCGGCCAAGACCCCGGTGCTTCGAACGAGCGTAAAATCGGGCAATTGGGGAACCCAGGGGGAGTTCGCGGCGTAGCGCCGCCGGTTGAGCGTGCGACGACGACGTCCCTGGCTGTGATGGCTAGCAATACGACCATGGAGGAGCTTTGGACACCGTACTTGGTGTGTCGATGGCGCCGACTGCAGTCAGGATGGTGCTGGTCGAGGGTGAAAACGGGGATGGCGCCACCGTCGACGAAGACAACTTCGACGTTTCCGCTGACGACGATGCGGCCACAGTGAGCGCTGCCGACCAGGTGGTGTCGGCGATCCTGGGTACCCGCGAGGGCGCCGCCGAGGGCGGCTACCAACTGGCGTCGACCGGAGTCACCTTCACCGACCCCGTCGAGGCCGCGGCCCTGCGCGATGCACTGGCTGCGCACAAGATCGAGAATGTGATGTTGGTCTCGGCCTTTCTGGCCGCGGCCGCTCTGGCTCAAGCGGTCGGCAACCAGACCAACTACGCCCAGACGGCGCTGCTGTACATCGAGCCCGATACCGCAACCCTGGCGGTCGTCGACAGCGCCGACGGATCGATCGCCGACGTCCATCGCGAGGCCCTCCCGGAAGACGACGAGGCAGCGGTGGCAAAGCTCGCCACGATGGTCTCCGCCGCCGAGGGCTTGCAGGCGCGCCCGGACGCGGTGTTCGTCGTCGGCTCCGGCATCGACATCCCGTTGATCAAGCCGGCGCTGGAGGCGGCGACCACCCTTCCGCTGACCGCACCCGAGGAGCCGCACACGGCACTGGCCCGCGGAGCCGCGCTGGCGTCGGCGAGTGCGCCGCTGTTTGTCTCGTCCACCGCAGCGCGTGCCTACGCCCAGGATCCCGGCACCGGAGCCATCGAGCCGCTCGCGGTCGCGCCCGGGTATTTCGAATTTCCCGGCACACAAGCCCGCGAGGACCTGGCCTACAGCGCCGTCCCTGAGGACTTTGCCGACACGTACACCGGCGAGCACGCCCCGGCGACGGGTTTTGTCGACGTCGGCGAGCGGAGATCGTTCGGCATGGTGGGGAGCGCCCTGGCGGGAATCTTCATCGTGGGTGTGGCGGCGCTGGTCGTTTCACTTGCGATCGCCATCCGGCCGACGTCCGGTGTGCGGCCCGTTCCCGGTCACAACGTCGTCGCCCCCGCCCAGCCGGCGCCGGCGGCCCCGGCGGCTCCCGCGCCCGCGCCAGCGGCGCCCGCGCCTGCCCCGGCCGCGGTGCCCGCGCCCGCCCCCGCGCCAGTTCCTGAGGCGCCGGCACCGCAGGCTCCCGCTCCCGTCGCGGTGCCGCCGGCCCCGGCACCGCCCGTTGTGGCACCCGCCCCGGCTCCCGTACCCATCCCGGAGGCTCCGGCGCCCGCACCGATTCCTGCCGCGCCGGCGCCGGCCCCCGTGCCCGTGGCGCCGATTCCGGTGCCGATTCCGTTGCCGATACCCGGCATCGGCGGTGGGCCCGGCGGCGGCGGATTCCCCGGCGGCGGTGGCGGCGGTCACGGTGACTACGGCGGCGGCGGTGGCCACGACGGCGGCGGCCCGTTCGGCGGCGGCGGGGGTGGATTCCCCGGCGGCGGCCACGGAGGCTTCGGCGGTGGCGGCCCCTTCGGCGGCGGCGGCGGCTTCGGTGGCGGCCACGGCGGAGGCCGCGGGCACTAGCTCCCGCGGCCACCTGTCACCTCCCGTTTGCCTGTCGCTCAGCGGGACGATGCAGTTAGCTCATCGCGGCCACCTACACCGGTTGTATGCGATGCACCGTTTTCGGCACCGGCTATCTGGGTGCCACGCACGCTGTCGGGATGGCCGAGCTAGGACATGAGGTCATCGGGGTCGATATCGATCCGGGTAAAGTCGCCAAGCTCGCGGGCGGCGACATTCCTTTCTACGAGCCTGGCCTGCAGAAGCTGTTGACCGAGAACCTGGCGGCGGGACGACTGCGGTTCACCACCGACTACGACCTGGCCGCGGAATTCGCCGACGTGCACTTCCTGGGGGTCGGCACGCCGCAGAAGAAGGGCGAGTACGGCGCCGACCTGCGCCACGTCCACGCCGTCATCGACACGCTGGTGCCCCGCCTGACCCGGCCGTCGGTGCTCGTCGGCAAGTCGACCGTCCCGGTGGGAACGGCAGCCGAGTTGAGTCAGCGGGCCGCAACGCTGGCGCCGCGGGGCGTCGACGTCGAGGTCGCCTGGAATCCGGAGTTCCTGCGCGAGGGATACGCCGTGCACGACACCTTGCACCCGGACCGCATTGTGCTTGGCATTCAACAGGATTCGACACACGCCGAGGCCGCGGTCCGCGAACTCTACGGGCCGCTGCTGCAGGCGGGGGTACCGTTCCTGGTGACGGACCTGCAGACCGCCGAGCTGGTCAAGGTGTCGGCCAATGCCTTTCTGGCGACCAAGATTTCGTTCATCAACGCGATCTCCGAGGTGTGCGAGGCCGCTGGCGCCGACGTCAGCGTGCTGGCCGATGCGCTTGGATACGATCCGCGGATCGGGCGCCAATGTCTCAACGCGGGTTTGGGTTTCGGCGGCGGCTGTCTGCCCAAGGACATCCGCGCCTTCATGGCCCGCGCCGGTGAGCTCGGTGCCGACCAGGCGCTGACGTTCCTGCGCGAGGTGGACAGCATCAACATGCGCCGCCGCACCCGGATGGTCGAACTGGCCACCGCAGCGTGCGGGGGATCGCTGCTGGGCGCCAACATCGCCGTGCTCGGTGCCGCGTTCAAACCCGAGTCCGATGACGTCCGCGACTCACCCGCGCTCAACGTCGCGGGCCAGCTGCAACTCAACGGCGCCGCGGTCAATGTGTACGACCCGAAGGCGCTCGACAACGCGCAGCGACTCTTCCCGACGCTCAACTACGCGGTGTCGGTGCAAGAGGCCTGCGAGCGCGCCGACGCGGTGCTGGTACTCACCGAGTGGCGGCAGTTCGTCGACCTCGACCCCGGCGACCTCGCCGACCGGGTGCGCGCCCGGGTCGTCGTCGACGGCCGTAACTGCCTCGACGTCGCTCGCTGGCAGCGGGCGGGCTGGCGCGTGTTCCGGCTCGGCGCGCGACGGCCCTAGCCGGGCCATAGCGGGCCGTGCGGGCGCCCTCGACACGCGACTCGCCCTGGGCCCCAATGCATGTGTTAACGAGATGAAAAATGCTTGATTCCGCGCTGTGACGGCCGCGCGGCCCGCCGCTGTCACGTTCCGGCAGCCATGCCTCCCATCAGTGCTTTTCCGGCGCCGCTGGCAAAAGTGCGACCCGGCTCACACACCGCAATATGACCGTGGTGTTACGGCAACCGCACAACCGTGAGACCGTGTCGGTGCGAATTTTTGATCGGGTAAAAACCTGCCTTACCCTCGGTAAATGACCGCGCGATAGCCGTCGTTCGAGAGGAGGCGCCATGGTCGATCTGAACCCGAATTACCAGAGCGCCGGCGACGCGTTGCTCGGTTTCAGCAAATATTTTCACCGCGGCGAGATTTCGCCGGACCACCGCGCGCTGCACAAGGTCGGCGGCCGGTCGGCCGACGACTTCTACCGGGACCGCTGGGCACACGACAAGGTCGTCCGTTCGACGCACGGCGTCAACTGCACGGGATCGTGCTCCTGGAAGATCTACGTCAAGGACGGCGTCATCACCTGGGAATCCCAGCAAACCGACTACCCATCGGTCGGCGCCGACAAGCCGGAGTACGAGCCGCGCGGCTGCCCCCGCGGCGCCTCGTTCTCCTGGTACACGTATTCGCCTGCGCGCGTGCGTTATCCGTACGTCCGCGGGGTCCTGCTGGAGTACTATCGCGAGGCCAAGGCGCGGCTGGACGACCCGGTGCTGGCGTGGGCCGACATCGTCGACGATCCCGTCAAGTCCGCCCGCTACAAGGCGGCGCGCGGCAAGGGCGGGTTTGTGCGCGCCGAGTGGTGGGAGGCCGCCGAGATCGCGGCGGCCGCGCACGTGCACACGATCAAGAAGTACGGGCCCGACCGGGTCGCCGGCTTCTCGCCGATACCGGCGATGTCGATGGTCAGTCACGCCGTTGGGGCGCGGTTCATTTCGCTCCTCGGCGGGTCGATGCTGTCGTTCTACGACTGGTACGCCGACCTGCCGGTGGCGTCGCCGCAGGTGTTCGGCGACCAGACCGATGTTCCGGAGTCGGCCGACTGGTTCGACGCCGGATACCTGATCATGTGGGGCTCCAACGTTCCGGTCACCAGGACGCCGGACGCGCACTACATGACCGAAGCCCGGTACCGCGGCCAAAAGGTGGTCGTGGTCTCGCCCGACTACGCGGACAACACCAAGTTCGCCGATGAATGGCTGCCGGCCCGACCGGGCACCGACGCGGCGCTGGCGATGGCGATGGGACACGTCATCCTCAAGGAGTTCTTCGTCGACCGGACGACCCCCTACTTCACCGACTACGTGAAGCGCTACACAGATCTGCCGTTCCTGGTGACGCTCACCGAGCGAGACGGGGGCTGGCTGCCCGGAAAATTCCTCACCGCAGCGGATCTCGGCGACACTAGCGAAGGGGCCGAGTCGAAGACTGTGCTGCTCGACGCGCAGGCCAACCCGGTGGTGCCGAACGGCTCGCTGGGCCACCGGTTCACGGCGTCCGGCGAGGGCAAGTGGAACCTCGACCTGCACGGCGTGGACCCGCTGCTGACGCTGCACGGCGTCGGCGACGACATGGCCGAGGTCAAACTGCCGCGCTTCGACGGCGACCGGCCCGGTGTCCTGGTCCGCGGGGTACCGACGAAAATCGTTGCCGGACAACGCGTGACGACGGTCTTCGACATCCTGCTCGCCCAATACGGCGTGCACCGCGACGGCCTGCCGGGGGAGTGGCCCGCGGACTACGACGACGCCACCGTCCCGTACACCCCCGCCTGGCAGGAGCCGATCACCGGTGTGCCCGCCAAGGCGGTCGAACGGATCGCGCGCGAATTCGCCGACAACGCCGAACGTTCGCGCGGCCGATCGATGATTCTGATGGGCGCGGGAACCAATCACTGGTTCCATTCCGACCAGATCTACCGATCGTTTCTCACGCTGGTGATGCTCACCGGCTGTCAGGGCGTCAACGGCGGCGGCTGGGCGCATTACGTCGGGCAGGAGAAATGCCGGCCGGTCACCGGGTGGTCGACGCTGGCGTTCGCGTTGGACTGGCAGCGGCCGCCGCGCCAGATGCAGGGCACGGTGTTTTGGTACCTGGCGACCGACCAGTGGCGCTACGACCGGTTCACCTCGGAGGTGATGGCCTCCCCGCTGGCCGAGGGGCGGTTCGCGGGCCGGACCGCGGCCGACAGCATCGCCCTGGCCAGCCGGCTGGGCTGGATGCCGAGTTATCCCACCTTCAACCGCAATCCGCTGGATCTGGCCGACGAGGCGGCGCGGCTGGGCAAGGACGCGTCGGAGCACGTCGTCGACGGCCTGAAGTCCGGCCATCTGCAGTTCGCCTGCGAGGACCCGGACGCGCCCGAGAATTTCCCGCGCTGCCTGACGGTGTGGCGTTCCAACCTGCTCGGCTCGTCGGCCAAGGGCAACGAGTACTTCCTCAAACACCTGCTGGGCACCGACTCCAACGTCGCGGCAACAGACGAGGATGCGGTGCGGCCGCAGGAAGTGCGCTGGCGTGACGAGGCGCCGGTGGGAAAGCTGGACCTGTTGTTGTCGATCGACTTCCGCAATACCAGCACCACACTGTTTTCCGACATCGTGCTGCCCGCGGCCACCTGGTATGAGAAGCACGACCTGTCCAGCACCGACATGCACCCGTTTGTGCACGCCTTCTCGCCGGCGATCTCACCGCCGTGGGAGACCAAGACCGACTTCGAGGCCTTCCACCGGATCGCACGCGGGTTCTCCTGGCTGGCCGAAAAGCACCTGGGGAAGCGCAAGGACATCATCGCCGTGCCGCTGCAGCACGACAGCGCCGACGCCACCGCGCAGCCCGGGGGACGGGTGCTGGACTGGAAAGCCGGTGAGTGCGAGCCGATTCCCGGCAAGACGATGCCGCGGCTGGTCGTCGTCGAGCGGGACTATCCCGCGGTCGGCGACAAGATGGCGGCGCTCGGGCCGATGGTGGAAACCGTCGGGCTGACGACCAAGGGCGTGACGACGCATCCCGACGCAGAGGTCGAGTACCTCAAGGGCGTCAACGGCACGGTGGTCAGCGGCATGGCCGTCGGGCGGCCGTCACTGGCCAAGGACACCCACGCCGCCGAGGCGATCCTGGCGCTGTCCGGGACGACGAACGGGCGCCTGGCGGTCGAGGGGTTCGAGGCGCTGCAGCGGCGCACCGGCACCGAGCTGGCCGACCTCGCGAAGGAGAACGAGGGCCGGCGAATCACGTTCGCCGACACGCAGTCTCGGCCGGTGCCGGTGAACACCTCGCCGGAGTGGTCGGGTTCGGAGACTGGCGGCCGGCGGTACTCGCCGTTCACGATCAACACCGAACGGCTCAAGCCGTGGCACACCCTGACGGGTCGCCAGCACTTCTACCTCGACCACGACTGGATGAGCGAACTCGGCGAGCAGTTGCCGATCTTCCGTCCGCCCCTGGACATGACCGCGCTGTTCGACGAGCCGGCCGTCGGCGACACCAGCGGTGGGATCACCGTGCGGTATCTGACGCCGCACTCCAAGTGGTCCATCCACTCCGCCTACCAGGACAACCTGCACATGCTCACGCTTTCCCGTGGCGGGCAGGCGATCTGGATGTCCGACGTGGACGCGGCGAAGATCGGCGTCAAGGACAACGACTGGATCGAATGCACCAACCGCAACGGCGTGGTCAACGCGCGGGCGATCGTCAGTCACCGGATGCCCGAAGGTCTGGTGTTCATGTACCACGCGCAGGACAAGGCGGTCGACGTGCCCCGCACCGAGAAGACCGGAAAACGCGGCGGTATCCACAACGCGCTGACCCGGATCATGATCAAGCCGTCGCACCTGATCGGCGGCTACGCCCAGCAGTCGTTCGCGCTGAACTACCACGGGCCCACCGGAAACCAGCGCGACGAGGTCACCACGATCAGGCGCCGTTCGCAAGAAGTGGAGTACTGACATGAAAGTCATGGCTCAGCTCGCGATGGTGATGAACCTCGACAAGTGCATCGGTTGCCACACCTGCAGCGTCACCTGCAAGCAGGCCTGGACCAACCGCGGCGGCATGGAGTATGCCTGGTTCAACAACGTGGAAACCCGTCCTGGACAGGGATACCCGCGCCGCTACCAAGACCAGGAAAAGTGGAAGGGCGGCTGGACGCTCAACAAGCGCGGCAAGCTGACGCTCAAGTCGGGGTCGCGGATCAAGCGGCTGCTCAACATCTTCGCCAACCCCGACCTGCCCACGGTGTCGGACTACTACGACCCGTGGACCTACGACTACGAGAACCTGCTGTCCGCCCCCGCGATGGACACCACGCCGGTGGCCCGCCCCAAGTCGCTGATCACCGGCCAGGACACCAAGGTGACCTGGGGCGCCAACTGGGACGACGACCTCGGCGGTGGGCCAGAGCAGGTGGGCCGGGACCCGTTGCTGGCCAAGCTATCCGACGAAGTGAAGCTCGAATTCGAGCAGACGTTCATGTTCTACCTACCGCGCATCTGCGAGCACTGCCTCAACCCCTCGTGCGCCGCGTCATGCCCGTCCGGCGCGATCTACAAGCGCAGCGAAGACGGCATCGTGCTGGTCGATCAGGACAAGTGCCGCGGCTGGCGGCAGTGCGTCACGGGCTGTCCCTACAAAAAGATCTACTTCAACCACAAGACCGGCAAGGCCGAGAAGTGCACGTTCTGCTACCCACGCGTGGAGGTGGGCATCCCGACGGTGTGCTCGGAAACCTGCGTCGGCCGGCTGCGCTACATCGGGGTGCTGCTCTACGACGCCGATGCCGTCGCGGCCGCGGCGTCGGTCCAAAACGAGCAGGACCTCTACCCGGCCCAGCTCGGTGTCTTCTTGAACCCGCACGACCCCCGGGTAGTCGCGGAGGCCGAACGCGCCGGGATATCGAGCGAGTGGATTGAGGCCGCGCAGAATTCGCCGGTGTACCGGCTCATCGTCGACTACCAGCTGGCGCTTCCGCTGCACCCGGAGTACCGCACCATGCCGATGGTTTGGTACATCCCGCCGCTGTCGCCGGTCGTTGACGTGCTGGCCAAGACCGGCCACGACGGCGAGAACAAGAACAACCTGTTCGGCGCCATTGATGCCCTGCGCGTCCCGATCGAATACCTGGCCGAGCTGTTCACCGCCGGCGATCCCGGCCCCGTTCGCCTTGCGCTGCAACGGCTTGCGGCGATGCGATCGTACATGCGCGCGGCGAACCTGGGCGAGGAGTTCGACGACACCATTCCGGACTCGGTGCGGCTAAGCGGCGACGAGATCGAATCGATGTACCGGCTACTGGCGATCGCCAAGTACGCCGACCGCTACGTGATCCCCAGCGGCGCGGGGTCCGACGCGCACCGACTCGACGCGCTCGCCACCGGGTGCAGCCTCGACGGCGACGGCGGGCCGGGAATGACGGCCTACGACGCGATGGCCGACAAATTCCACGTCACCAACGGCGACGGCAACGGCACCGACAACGGCGACCGCAGCAAGTCCGGCAGGAACCTGCTCAACTGGGACGGCAAGAGCACCGACGGGCTGGTGCCCTCGAAGTGAAAACGTTGACCCGCAATCGGCGCCCGGCCCGCGCCGCCGTTCCCGAACGCGACCGCCGGCTGCTGTGGCGCATCGCCGCGCTGCTGCTGGACTACCCCAGTGACCAGACGCTCGCGATGACCGATGAATTGACCGCCGCCGCAACGCAACTGCCCGTAGCGCTGGGCGCGCCGCTACTCGAGTTTCTGCGGCAGGAGTTCCGCGGCGCCGATCCGATGCGGCTGGCGGCGCGGTACGTCGAGACGTTCGACATGCGCCGGCGCGCCAGCCTGCACCTGACCTACTACGCCTACGGCGACACCCGCAAGCGGGGCATGGCGTTGCTGCGCTTCAAGCACGCCTACCGCCAGGCGGGGATGCAGCTAGGCGACGACGAACTGCCCGACTACCTGCCGCTGGTGCTCGAGTTCGCTGCGACCGTCGACCCCGCGCAGGGCGAGCGGCTGCTCGCCGAACATGTGCCGGTACTGGAATTGCTCCGATTGTCGCTGCGGGACAGCGGTTCTGGCTACGCCGGTATCCTCGCCGCCGTCCTCGCCACGCTGCCGCCGATCAGCACCGCCGACCGACGCCGCATCGCCGAACTGGCCGCGGAGGGACCGCCGGAGGAAGACGTCGGACTCGAGCCGTTCGCGATGGATCCGCTCGCGATGGATCCGCTGAGCGCCGGAGGTCGCCGATGAACATCGTGCTCTGGATGACCGCGCCGTATGTCGCGTTCACATCGTTTGTCGTGGGCCACCTCTGGCGCTACCGCACCGATCAGTTCGGCTGGACCACACGGTCGTCGCAGATCTACGAAAGCCGGCTGCTGCGCATGGGCAGCCCGCTGTTTCACTTCGGCCTGCTTGGTGTCTTCGGTGGACACGTCGTCGGCCTGATGATCCCCGAATCCTGGACGTCGGCGGTCGGGTTCCCCGAATGGGGATACCACCTGATGGCCGTGACGATGGGTTCGCTGGCCGGCGCCGCGGTCGTGACGGGGCTGGGAATCCTGCTGTACCGGCGCGTCACGGTGCCCGAGGTCAGGAAGGCAACCACCCGCAGTGACAAGGTGATGTATGCGCTACTGGTAGGTGCGCTGGTGACCGGGATGCTCAACACCCTGAACAACGTGTTCACCACCTACAACTATCGCGAGACCGTATCGCCGTGGTTCCGCAGCCTTTTCACGCTGGATCCGGCGGTCGAGCTGATGGCCAACGCGCCCTGGACGTTTCAGGTGCATGCGCTGATAGTGCTTGCACTGCTTGGTATTTGGCCTTACACGCGGCTGGTGCACATGTTCAGCGCGCCGGCCGGATATCTGGTCCGCCCTTACCTTGTCTACCGCAGCCGCGACCCGCAGAAGGCGTCGGCCAACCGCTACGCGAAGGCCTGGGTGGCACCCGTGGCGCCGCCCGCACGCAGCCGCTGGGTGTGACGGCGATCTCATAAATAGCTCACGCCCCCGGCGTGCCCGGATGTGAGCAGCTTGTAGCACGCGGGTCATCGCGGGAAGCGTTGCCGCAATAACACTTTCCTACGGTGATTGCATGCTGTTACAGACGCGCCGACACACGATCGATGACTGGGACGCCGAAGACGTCAACGCCTGGAACAACGGCGGTGCAAAGATCGCGCGCCGCAACCTGATCTGGTCGATCTTCGCCGAGCACGTCGGGTTTTCCGTCTGGTCCATCTGGTCGGTGATGGTCCTTTTCATGCCGCAGAACGTCTACCACATCGACGCCGCCGGAAAGTTCTTCCTCGTCGCGATGCCGACACTGGTCGGCGCGATCCTGCGCCTGCCGTACACGTTCGCGACCGCGACATTCGGCGGGCGCAACTGGACGGTGTTCTCCGCGGTGGCGTTGGCGCTACCCACGGCGTTGACGCTCTACTTCATGGCCCACCCCGGCACGTCCTACACGACCTTCATGATCGTGGCGGCTATCGCTGGCCTGGGCGGCGGCAACTTCGCGTCGTCGATGACGAACATCAACGCGTTCTATCCGCAGCGGCTCAAGGGCTGGGCGCTCGGGCTGAACGCAGGCGGCGGCAACATCGGTGTCGCGATGATCCAGATCGTCGGGCTGCTGGTGATCGCCACCGCGGGTAACCGTGCGCCGCACCTGGTGTGCGCCGTGTATCTGGTCCTCTTGTCGCTCGCCGCGGTCGGTGCCTCACTGTTCATGGACAACCTGACGAACCAGCGCACCAACGGCCGCTCGATGATCGACGTGATGCGCTACCGCGACTCGTGGTTGATCGCGCTGCTCTACATCGGGACGTTCGGTTCGTTCATCGGCTTCTCCTTTGCGTTCGGCCAAGTGCTGCAAATCAGCTTCCTGGCCAACCTGTCTCACGGCGCGAAAGTCACCCCGGCCATGACCGCCCACGCGGCCCTGCACGCCGCCCAGATCGCGTTCATCGGCCCGTTGCTGGGTTCGATCGCGCGGCCGCTGGGCGGTTCGCTGTCCGACCGCATCGGCGGCAGCCGGGTCACTCTTTACGTCTTCGCCGCGATGATCGCGGTGGCCGGCTGGCTGGTGGCGCTGGGCCGGATGGCCGACGCCGCCCACGGCGCCGTGTCGGGCGGCGGCATGGCCGCCTACGTGGCCGGGTTCGTGGCGCTGTTCATCCTGTCTGGAATCGGCAACGGCTCGGTGTACAAGATGATCCCGTCGATCTTCGACGCCAAGGCGCACAGCATCGACGATCTCGGGCAGGCCGAGAAGGCCGACTGGTCGCGCCGGATGTCGGGCGCGCTGATCGGGATCGCCGGGGCCATCGGCGCGCTCGGCGGTGTCGGCATCAACGTCGTGCTGCGCGCGTCGTACCTGTCGCCCGCGAAATCGGCGACGACCGCATTCGGGGTCTTCCTGGCCTTCTATGTGGTGTGCGCCGTGATCACCTGGTTCGCCTACGTCCGCACCCCTGGTCGGGCGCGCTTCCGGAAGCCGGCCACGGTCGCGGAGGCCGCCGCACCGGCGTGATACCCGCGCCCAACGGGCCCGGGTAGCCTGACCGCGTGGACTATGCGGCCGCGTTCCTGAAGGAGAACCGCGCGTTCTCAGAGCTTTTCCGCGACGTCGACGACGCCACGCCCGTGCCGACGTGCCCGGGCTGGAGCCTCAAGCAATTGCTGCGCCACGTGGGCCGCGGCGATCGCTGGGCCGCCCAGATCGTGCGGGACCGGCTCGACAGCTACCTTGATCCCCGCAGTGTCGAGGGCGGCAAGCCGCCGCCGGACCCTGCCGACGCGATCTCCTGGCTGCAGGGCGGCGCCCAGCGGCTCGTCGATGCCGTTGAGCTGTCGGGCGTCGAGACGCCGGTGTGGACGTTTCTCGGGACGCGGCCGGCGAATTGGTGGGTCCGGCGCCGGCTGCATGAAGTCGCGGTGCACCGGGCCGACGCGGCCATCGCGCTGGGACGCGAGTTCACGCTCGAACCCGACATCGCGGCCGATGCGATCACCGAATGGCTTGAACGGGTAGCGATCCAGGCCGGAAGTGACGGCGAGGCACTGCCGCTCGAGGAAGGCAACACCATCCACCTGCACGCCACCGATTCCGGTGCAACCAGCGAATGGACGATCAGCGCCGCCGGCGGCCGGATCGGCTTTGCGCACGAGCACGGCAAGGGCACCGTGGCGCTGCGCGGCGGCGCCACCGAGCTGCTGCTGGCGCTCGTGCGCCGCGTTCCCGTCGGCGACACCGGCGTCGAGGTGTTCGGCGACGATTCGGTCTGGCGCAACTGGCTCGACCACACGGCTTTCTAGCCACGGCCGGGTGCCCACACGGTAACTTTCAGACCATGACCACATCGGAGATCGCCACCGTTCTGGCGTGGCACGACGCTCTCAACGCCGCCGACCTCGACACGTTGGTGGCCCTGTCCAGCGACGACATCGACATCGGCGACGCCCACGGGGCCGCGCAAGGCCACGAGGCGCTGCGCAGGTGGGCCGCCTCGCGCAAAGCGACGGCGGAGATCGGCCGGATTTACGTCCACGACGGCGTTGTCGTCGTCGAGCAGAAGCTCAGCACACCCGACGATCCCGGCGGGGTCACCAACTCGGCGTCGGCGTTCCGGGTGGTGCACGACCGCGTCACTTCGGTCTTCCATCATCACGACCTGGCATCGGCGTTGGCGGCCACCGAGCTCACCGAAGCCGACGCCGCCGATTAAGGCATCAGGAGCATTCATGCGCGGGATCATCTTGGCGGGCGGCTCGGGCACGCGCCTGCACCCGATCACCATGGGCATCAGCAAGCAGTTGCTGCCGGTCTACGACAAACCGATGGTCTACTACCCGCTGTCCACCCTGATGATGGCGGGCATCCGCGACATTCTGGTGATCACCACCCCGCACGACGCGGAGGGCTTTGAGCGACTCCTCGGTGACGGCTCGCAATTCGGCGTCGATATCAGCTACGCGACGCAGCATCGACCCGACGGGCTGGCGCAAGCCTTCGTCGTCGGCGAAAAATACATCGGCGGCGATTCGGTGGCATTGGTGTTGGGGGACAACATCTTCTACGGCCCGGGACTGGGCACCAGCCTCAGTCGCTTCCAAAAGATCAGCGGCGGAGCAATTTTCGCTTACTGGGTGGCCAACCCGTCGGACTACGGCGTCGTCGAGTTCGGGCCCGACGGCATGGCCCTGTCACTCGAGGAGAAACCGGCCACACCCAAGTCCCAGTACGCCGTGCCCGGCTTGTATTTCTACGACAACGACGTAGTCGAAATCGCCAAGGGCTTAAAGAAATCCGCGCGCGGCGAGTACGAGATCACCGAAGTCAACCAGATCTATCTCAACCGGGGACGGCTCGCGGTCGAGGTGATGGCCCGCGGCACGGCGTGGTTGGACACCGGCACCTTCGACTCGCTGCTGGACGCCAGCGACTACGTCCGCACCCTGGAACGACGGCAGGGCCTGAAGGTCAGCGTTCCCGAGGAAGTGGCGTGGCGCCAGGGGTGGATCGACGAGGAGCAGATGGAGCGCCGCGCGCACACCTTGGTCAAGTCCGGGTATGGGCGCTACCTGCTGGAGCTGCTGGAACGGAACTGACGCCGCCCGGTTTGGCCAGCACCGCCGCGATCGCCGTCGTCAGCGGCACCGAAAGTGCCAGCGCCACACCGCCAACCGCTGAGCGCGCCAGCTCGATCGCCACGCTCTCGCTCGTCAGCACGTCACCGAGCGAGCGGTTGGCGACGCTGAATAGCAACAGCAGCGGCAGCGAACTGCCGGCGTAGGCGAGCACCAGCGTGTACACCGTGCTGGCGATATGATCGCGGCCCACCCGAATCGCGCCGAGGAAGATGGCCCGCCGCGAGCCGCCGAGGTGGGCGAGCTCGAACACCGTGGACGCTTGGGTCACGGTCACGTCGTTGAGCACACCCAGCGATCCGATGATGAACCCGGCTAGCAGCAGGCCGCTGATCGAGACGTTGCCCAGATACGCGCTGACCGTGGAGTTCTGGTCGTCCGACAGCCCGGTCAGATGAGCGAATTCGATTGCCGCCCAAGATAATCCCGCTGCCAGCAGCAATGCCGACAAGGTGCCCAGCAGCGCGGCGCTAGTGCGCAGGTTGACCCCGTGCGCGAGGTAGATCACCACGTAGAGGATCGCGGCCGACGCCACCAGTGCCACGGGGACGGCCGGCGCGCCGTCTCGCAGCGCGGGCAGCAGGAACACCACCAGCACCAGGAACGCGACGACGATGCCCACCAACGCGAGCAGCCCACGCCAGCGCGCCACCGCGACGATCACCACCGCGAACACGATCGCGAGGCCGACCAGGGCCCAGCCCCGTTCGAAGTCGTAGAAGGCGTAGCTGGTAGCGCCCTGCTCGTCGACCTGCCGGACGAGCCGGATGTGGTCGCCCGCCGCGAATTGGGGCTGACCGGGGCCTGGGGAGGACTCCAGCAAGGTGTGCGCGCCCGCGTTCGGTCCGGAATCGATTGCGACCAACGTCAGTACGCACCGTCCGGCGCCCGGCGTTCCGGGCTGGGGCGCGGTGCTCAGCACCTGGCCTGTCGACGGGCTGCCGCAGTCGCTCAGCCCGCTGGACAGCACGTGGCCGCGCTGGGTGCTCACCGCGCCGCCGGAGGCGTTCTGGAACGGCATCGGGATGGCGACGTGCTGGCGGCTGGGCCACAACAACACCGCGCCGGCGATCACGGCCAGGCCGATCGCGGCCAGCAGCCCGACGACGATCCGGGCGGGCAGGGGTCCCAGCGGGGTCGGGCCGGACGACAAAGTGTGCGAGTGTGAGTGGGTCACCCGCTCCACCGTAGAGGCGGCCGGAAACCGCCTACGGCCGGTAGCTGGCCAGGAAGTTGCCCAACCGGTCGATCGCGGCCGCCAGATCCCGGGCCCAGGGCAGCGTCACGATGCGTAGGTGATCCGGTGTGGGCCAGTTGAACCCGGTGCCCTGGGTGACCAGGATCTTCTCCTGCAGCAGCAGGTCGAGCACCAGCTGTTCGTCGTCTTCGATGTCGTAGACCTCGGGGTCCAGCCGCGGAAACGTATACAGGGCGCCCTCGGGTTTGACGCAGGACACCCCGGGAATCTCGTTGAGCTTCTTCCACGCGACGTCGCGCTGCTCGAGCAGCCGGCCGCCGGGAAGCACGAGGTCCTCGATGCTCTGGTGGCCGCCGAGGGCAACCTGGATCGCGTGCTGGGCGGGAACGTTCGGGCACAGTCGCATATTGGCCAGCAGGCTGACGCCCTCGATGAAGCTTTCGGCGTGGTCCTTGGGTCCGGTGATGGCCAGCCAGCCCGCGCGGTATCCGGCGACGCGGTAAGCCTTGGACAGGCCGTTGAAGGTCAGGCACAGCATGTCGTGGGCGAGCGACGCCACGCTGATGTGCTTGGCATCGTCGTAGAGGATCTTGTCGTAGATCTCGTCGGCAAGTAGCAACAGCTGGTGCTTGCGCGCCAGGTCGACCATCTGGGTGAGGACTTCGCGGCTATAGACGGCGCCGGTGGGGTTGTTCGGGTTGATCACCACCAGCGCCTTGGTGCGCTCGGTGATCTTGGATTCGATGTCGGCGATGTCCGGCTGCCAGCCCTGGGTCTCGTCACACAGGTAGTGCACCGGGGTGCCGCCCGCCAGGGAGGTCGACGCCGTCCACAGCGGGTAATCCGGCGAGGGGATCAACACCTGATCGCCGTTGTCCAGCAGGGCCTGCAGCGTCATGGTGATGAGCTCGGAGACCCCGTTGCCGAGATAGACGTCGTCGACGTCGAACCGTGGGAAGTCGTCGACCAGCTCGTATCGGGTGACCACCGCACGCCGGGCCGGCAGGATGCCCTGCGAGTCCGAGTAGCCCTGCGCGTACGGCAGCGCCTGGATCATGTCGCGCATGATCACGTCGGGCGCCTCGAAGCCGAACGGCGCCGGGTTGCCGATGTTCAGCTTGAGGATCCGATGCCCTTCGGCCTCCAGCCGTGCCGCGTGCTGGTGCACCGGGCCGCGGATTTCGTACAGGACGTCCTGCAGCTTGGACGACTGCGCGAAGGCGCGCTGCCGGTGGTGACCTGCGGTATGCAGGTGCAGCTGGTGTGCGGTCACGTCACCTATGGTGCCATCTCTGTCCACCGAAATTTGCTGACAGAGCTCAAACTGTGATCAACGCTTCCCCGGCGGGCGGGCGCCGCGCGCGATGCCCAGCCCTTTAACAGGCGCGGCGGGCGCCGGCGGCGGGGCCGCCTCGCCGTCGGCCTGCTCGGACGGCTCCGGTTCGGCTTTCGCTTCCGGTTGCTGCTCGGCCGGCTCCGGCTGCGCGGGAGCCGTCGGCGCCGCGGGCGCGGCTTTCTTCGCGCCGGGCCGTTTGGCGCCCGCGGCGATACCCAACCCCTTCACCGGGCCGGCGGGTGCGGCGGGCGTGGCCGGGGCCTCGGCTTCCGCCGCCGGCGCACTTTGCTCGGCCGCCGGGGCCGCGGCCTTCTTGGCGCCGGGTTTCTTGGCGCCGGCGGCCAACCCCAGGCCCTTGGCGGGTGCGGCCGGCGCGGCGGGCGCCGCGGTTGCCGATGCCTCCGCCCCCGGGGCCGCTTTCTTGGCGCCGGGTTTCTTCGCGCCGCCTGCGATGCCCAGACCCTTGGCGGGTGCGGGAGCCTTGGCGGGCTGCTCGGCGGGCTTGGGTGCCTCGGCGGGGGCTTGCGCGGGTGCGCTCGGCGCCGCGGCCTTAGGCGCCGCGGCGGCCCGCTTCTCGGCCTCCTTGGCGGCCGTGCCCTTCGCCGGCAGGGTCGCCTTGTCGTACTCGAGCGACCCCAACAGCACCTGGGCCACGTCGAGCACCTCGACGCCGCTGCGACCGGCTTCCTCCTGCCGGTCGTTGACGCCGTCGGTGACCATCACCCGGCAGAACGGGCACGCGGTGGCGATGGTGTTGGCCCCCGTGGCCAGCGCCTCGTCGACGCGTTCGTGATTGATGCGCTTGCCGATGTGCTCTTCCATCCACATGCGGGCACCGCCGGCGCCGCAGCAGAAGCTGCGCTCGGCGTGGCGCGGCATTTC
Organism: Mycobacterium sp. SP-6446; assembly: GCF_001954045.1. Classification (NCBI taxonomy): domain Bacteria; kingdom Bacillati; phylum Actinomycetota; class Actinomycetes; order Mycobacteriales; family Mycobacteriaceae; genus Mycobacterium; species Mycobacterium sp. SP-6446. The sequence goes on from NZ_MBEM01000140.1 coordinate 18,872, forward strand.
GGTGAACTTCGCGCCGGAGGACCCGATCAGTTCGCGCGGCGCCTCGTACACCTTGTTGTGCCGGCCCAGATAGCACGGGTCGTGGTAGGTGATGTCCTGGGACACGGGGGTGACCGGGACCAGCTTCTTGTCGCGCACCAGCCGGTTGAGCAGCTGGGTGTGGTGCAGCACGGTGTAGTTGCTGCCCAGTTGCCGGTATTCCTTGCCGATGGTGTTGAAGCAGTGCGGGCAGGTGACGACGATCTTGCGGTCGACCGTCTCCACACCCTCGAACAGCCCGTCCAGTGTTTCCACGGCCTGCTGGGCCAGCTGCTGGAACAGGAATTCGTTGCCCGACCGGCGCGCGGAGTCGCCGTTGCAGCTTTCACCGGTGCCGAGCACCAAGTACTTCACGCCCGCGATGGACAGCAGCTCGGCGACGGCCTTGGTGGTCTTCTTGGCCTTGTCGTCGTAGGCGCCCGCGCAGCCGACCCAGAACAGGTATTCGTAGCCGTCGAAGCTCTCCACATCCTGGCCGTAGACCGGGACGTCGAAGTCCACCTCGTCGATCCAGTTGGTTCGGTCGCCGGCGTTCTGCCCCCACGGATTGCCCTTGGTTTCCAGGTTCTTGAACAACGTGGACAGCTCGGACGGGAACTCCGACTCCATCATCACTTGGTAGCGGCGCATGTCGACGATGTGGTCGACGTGCTCGATGTCGACCGGGCACTGCTCGACGCACGCGCCGCAGGTGACGCAGGACCACAGCACGTCGGGATCGATCACGCCGCCCTGTTCCTCGGTGCCGACCAGCGGGCGGTTCACCTGCTCGGGTCCCGACCCGGGGACGCGGCCGAACCCGGACTCCGGCACATGATGGTGCTCACCGCGACCCGACTCGACGTAGCCGCCCTCGGCGGCGGGTTCCTTTTCTCCCAACAGGTACGGCGCTTTGGCCATCCAGTGGTCGCGCAGGTCCATGATGACGAGCTTGGGCGACAGCGGCTTGCCGGTGTTCCAGGCCGGGCACTGCGACTGGCAGCGCCCGCACTCGGTACAGGTGGCGAAGTCGAGCATGCCCTTCCAGGTGAAGTCCTCGATCTTGCCGCGCCCGAATTCCGCGTCGTCGGGCGGGTTTTCGAAGTCGATCGGCTCGCCGCCGGACTCGACCGGCAGCAGCGGGCCCAACCCGTCGGGCAGCCGCTTGAACACCACGTTGATCGGCGCCAGGAAGATGTGCAGGTGCTTGGAGTGCAGCACGATGATCAGGAAGGCCAGCATGACGCCGATGTGCAGGAGCAGCGCCACCGTTTCCAGGTACTCGTTGCCGGTGTGGCCCAGCGGCCGCAGGATCGTGCCGAACAGCTGCGACAGGAACGCCCCGTCACCGTAGGGCAGCGTGCCGTTGTTGACCGCCGACCCGCGCACCAACACGTACGTCCAGATGACGTTGAAGATCATGAACAGGATCAGCCATGCGCCGCCGGTGTGCGAGCCGTAAAACCTTGACGTGCGGCCTATTTCGCGCGGGCTGCGCATGATGCGGATCACCGCGAAGGTGGCGATGCCGAGGAACACGGCCGTCGCGAAGAAGTCCTGCAGAAAACCCAGCGCGTCCCATCGGCCGATGATCGGGATGTGGAAGTTCGGCTGGAAGAGCAACCCGTAGGCCTCGATGTAGACCGTGAGCAGGATGAAGAAGCCCCACATGGTGAAGAAGTGCGCCAGCCCCGGGATCGACCATTTCAGCAGCCGGCGCTGCCCGAAGACTTCGGCGACCTCGGTCCAGATCCGGGTGCCGACGTTGTCGGTGCGCCCGGTCGCCGGCTGGCCGGACATCACCAGCTTGTACAGCCATAGGACCCGGCGGGCCGCGAATGCGCCCACCAACACGGTCATGCCCAGGCCCACTACCAGTCTGATGACGGTCTGCGTGGTCACAGAAGGTCTCTCCCATGCATCGTTGCTCTAGCGTGCTTTGTTGCCTGCTCAGGCTTGCTCATAGTGACACCTTCGCCGCTTTCGACGCGAGAGAGGCTGCCCTAACTTCCCGCCCGGGTTAGCGCCCGAACGGAAGCTGCGGCAGCGGCAGTCCCCCGCGCGTGGTCGTCGGCGCCGCGGTGGTCGTTACCTGCGACGTCGTGGTCGGCGGGGCCGTGGTGGCGGTGGTGGTCGGCGGCGGGCTCGTCGTCGTGGGCGGCGCGGTGGTCGTCGTCGTGGTGGGGGCCGGGGTTGTCGTCGTGGGCGCGGGCGACTGTGTGGTGTTCGTCGACGGCGGTGGCGGTGGGATCACTGTCACAGTGGGGCTGTTGTTCGGCCCGGTGATGGTGACGGTTTGCGACGTCTGCGGCGGCCCGGGTGCGTTCGTCGGGGTGGACTTGGTGCGGAGCAGGGTCAGGGCCAGCACGATGGCTACCAGCACTGCCGCGAGCGCCGCGGCCACGGTCAACACCAGCGCCGTGCGCTTGTACCAGGGCAGCCCGGCGGCCGGCGCGGCATAACGATCCTCGTCGGCGTCGCCGAATCCCGTTGGTTCCCTGCCGTAGCCGGCCGGGTGTTCGGGGCCGGTATAGGGGACCGGCTCCGCCCCCTCCGCGTCCTGTGACCACGCCAACGGGGTGGGCGGCACACCGGCTGCAGCGGCGGTGGCAACCGCTTCGGTCGGGTTTTCGACGAGCGGACTCGCGGCGGTGGCCGCGCCCGCCGACGACTGCAGTCCCGCGAGCGCCGCCGCGCCGATGGCGGCGCTGTAGACGGGCTGCGGCGTGGTGAGGACCGGCACCTGCAGGCGCCCCGACAGTCGCGTCGTGATCAGCGGGATGCTCGCGCCGCCGCCGACAATCGCCACGGCGGCGAGGCTGGATCGCGCAATCCCGTTGCGCCGCAACAATTCTTCGACGGAGCCTACGAATCGATCCAGGGGCTGGGAAATGAGTTGTTCGAACTCGCTGCGCGAGAGCGTGACACCCCTACCGGAACCGTCCTGGATCGTGGCGATCGTCGCCGCCGACAGATGTTCCTTGGCGCGCTGGCATTCGACGAGCAGAGGGGTCAGCGACCCAGGCCGGGTGACGCCGGCGACGGCGCGGGTGGTATCCGCGTCGGCCGCCGACCGCACGTGGTTGAGGATGAGCTGATCGATGGCGTCGCCGGAGAACTCCGTGTGCCGGACCGAAGGGCCGGTCTGCTGAGAGTTCGTCGCCGCGTCGGTCAGCGTGACGGTGGTGCCGCCCGCGCCGAAATCGCACAGCGCGACCGTGCCGGCGGTCGGGAATCCGGGCTTGCCGCGCAGGGCCATCAGCGCGGCCGTGGCGTCGGAGATCAATGCCGGCGCCACGCCGCCTTGGGCCAGCGTCGGTTGGGCGAAAAACTCGGCACGCAGGGCGGCGTACTGCGCCTCGGACCAATAGGCGGGGACTGCCACGGTGATCGGCGACCCGTAGCCGGCCGCGCGCGCCATCGCCTCGAGCGCCTCGACAGTCAGGGCCTCGCCGAGGTATTTGCTTCCGTCGGCGGCCACCAATGGAGCCCGGTCTCCGACCCGCTCGACGAATCCACGCATTACCAGCCCGGCCGGGTTCGGATTCTCTTCAGGCAGGCCAACTTCGGATGGTCGGTCGTTATACAGCGTCAGCACCGATCTGCGGACCAGCGGGGCGGTGCCCTCGCGGGCCGCGACCAGGTTGGCCACGCCCAGCGACAACCCGAGCGACTCGCCCATATCGCGCACCCCCGTGTCCGTTGTCTCGCTGGCGAGTCTAGGTGCGCCGCCGCATCACCGGCCTGGCGGCAAGGTGACCTCGGTCATTGGTGGCGGCGACGTGATCATCGTGGGCACCTCTGGGAAAGCCTCGGGCGGCGGCGACGTGACGACCGAGGGTACCTCCGGGAAAGCCTCGGGCGTCGGCGAGGCGATGGTTGCTCCGGCGGCCGTCGCCGACTCGTCGAGCATCGGTCGAGGCCGCGGAACGACGGGCGCGGCGGTGGTCGGCGTGGTCTCGATTACCGGCGCTGACATGGAGGGACCCTGGGCCAGCTGCAGGACGCCCCAGATGTTCAGTGCGACGAGGACCGCGATGGGGATGCCCCATCCGACCAACGCGATCAGTTTGCGCCAGCGCGGGACCGACTCCGCGGGCTCAGGCTCTTGGATTCCCCCGATCACGCCAATCGCACGTGGCGGCGCGTAGCTTGTCATGGTCGTGACGGTATCGGCGGGCGCTACCCGCGGGCCGCTGCCACGCGCGCCGCCACCGATCAGCGACCAAACCTTGATCGCACCGCGACCTGCGCCTCAGCGCAGGGCGGGCGGGACCGTCATGGTTGGCCCGCCCGGAATGGTGATCACCGGCGGAAGCGACGGCATGTGATGCCGATGCGATGGCTGCTGTGAGGGCTGCTGCGTGGGCTGCTGGGTCGGCTGTTGGGCCGGCGGCTCGACCGCACTGCTGCTCGACGGTGACTCGGTCGTCGTGCTCGGCGACGTCGTCGTGGTGGTGGTGGTGGTGCTGGTGGGCGACGTCGTGCTGGTGCTCGGGACGTGGCTGGTGCCCTGGTCTCCGCCGAGCAGCTGCGTGATGCCGAAAACGATCAACGCGATCAGGATCAGGACGAGCAAGGCCCACCCGAGCAGCATGACCGGCCTGCGATACCACGCGGTGGGCTCGGATTCCTCGTCGAACGGATCGACGGATTGATCCGGTTGGTACTCCCCGGGCGGAGGTTCCCCGGGGGCCTGACCGGTGGGGGCCGCTTCGGTGAATGGCGGCCGCTCACCCATGCCGAAACCCGCATGCCGGGTCGGTTCATTGTGGAAGTCGTCCGGCGGGCCAGTGCGTGCCACGGCACCGATGGTACTGACCCCTCCGGCGGGTCAGCTCAGAACGTGTTCACCTTGTCGACGCTGACGAACATTCCGTGCCCGGTGTGGTCGTTGGTGAACCGGGTTCCGTCGGTGCTGGCGTTGATCGTCCAGCCCTGGGCCGCGTAGGTCTTGTAGTCGATGGTGACGGTCGGGATGGCCCCCAGGTTGCCCAGCACCCACTCGACGGAACCGCCCGAGGTGATGCTGACGCCGTTGGCATGCTCGCCGTCTTGCAGCGGAGAGTTGGTGAACGGTGCCTCGCACCCGACGCTGTCCTTGTTGATCTGGCAGCGCGTCACGCCGGACTTGGTTTCGATGAAGACGTAGCCGTTGTTGTCGGGCGGCAGCGGGATGGCTCCGGCCGGCGCGGTCGGGCTGCTCGGCGTCGGGCTGGTGGGCGGCGTCGACGACGACGGCGAGGGGCTCGACGTCGTCGTGGGGAAGGTGGGTTCCGTCGGCCCGGTACCCGGCTTGGCGATCGGCCTGCCCTCGATGACGGAGCTGCAGCCGGAAACCAACTCAAGGCTCGCCAGCAGCGCCACCAGCAGCAGCGAGCCACCGGCCAGACTCCGCTGCGCCTTCCGCGATAACCGCACGCATTACTCCCCGAGGATCTCCGATATCAGGAAATCAGCGTACGGCCGGCATAACGAAAGTTGCTGCAGGCGGGCGGTTATCGATATCGAGCCGATGGCTCAGGTTTATCGCCGCGTGACACGCGTGCGCGGCCTAAGCCGCCACCGACGGGTCGGTGGGCGGTAGGGCCGGGATCGCGTCGAGCGCGGCGGCTCGCACCCGACCGCGGACCAGGAACCAACCGCCGATGAGCCCGGGCACACCGATGATCGTCGCGCCGAGCAGCCAGGGCCCTTGCACCTTGTCGAAGAACATCAGGACCACGACGCCGGCCAGGAACGCCAGCGTGAGATAGCCGCTGTACGGCGACAGGGGCATGCGGAAATTCGGCCGTTGCAACCGCCCGGCCTTCGCCCACCGGTAAAGCTGCAGCTGGCTTGCCACGATGGTCCCCCAGGCGAACACGATGCCCACGGCGGCGACGTGCAACACGATTTCGAACGCCTGGCTCGGTTTGACGGCGTTGAGCACGATGCCCAACAAACCGACCGCGCTGGTGAGCAGGATTCCCCCGTATGGCACACCATTCCTCGACATCGGCGCGGTGAACTTCGGGCCGCTGCCGTTGATCGCCATCGAGCGCAGGATTCGGCCCGTGGAATACAGCCCCGCGTTCAAACTCGACAACGCCGCCGTGAGCACCACCACGTTCATCACGCTGCCCGCGCCGCTGTAACCCATTTTGGAGAAGAACGTCACGAACGGGCTGACGTGATCCCGGTACGCGGTGTAGGGCAGCAGCAGCCCAAGCAGGACCGTGGACCCGATGTAGAAGACCGCGATGCGGAACACCACCGAGTTGATCGCGCGCGGCATGATCTTCTCCGGGTTTGCCGTTTCCCCGGCCGCGATGCCCACCAATTCGATTGCGGCGTAAGCGAACACCACCCCCGAAGTGACCAGCACCAAGGGCAGCAGGCCGGTGGGCAATAGGCCGCCGTGGCTGTCCCACAGACCCGTCCCGGTGTCATGCCCGTCGACCTTGAAGCGCCCGACCACAAAGACCGTGCCGACGACGAGGAAGGTCACCAGCGCCAGGACCTTGACCAGCGAGGCCCAGAACTCCAGCTCACCGAAGGCCTTGACCGAGATCAGGTTCATCGACAACACCAGGACGAGCGCGATCAACGCGAGGGCCCACTGCGGAACGACCTGCAACGCCTTCCAGTAGTGGCAGTAGTGCGCGATCGCCGTGGTGTCCACGATGCCCGTCATCGACCAGTTGAGGACATACATCCAGCCCGCGACGAAAGCCAGCTTCTCCCCGAAGAATTCGCGGGAGTAGGACACGAACGACCCCGACGACGGGCGGTGCAGCACCAGCTCGCCGAGCGCGCGCAGGATCAGGAAGACGAAGATGCCGCAGATCCCGTAGACCAGAAACAGTCCGGGACCCGCCGACGCGAGCCGTCCACCGGCACCGAGGAAAAGGCCCGTCCCGATGGCGCCACCGAGGGCGATCATTTGTATCTGGCGATTTTTGAGGCCCTTGTGATAGCCCGCGTCTTCGCGCGCGAGCCGCACGGTGGCGCTGTCTGGCTCTGGCATCGAGCTCCTGCCGTGGTGGCTTCGGGAAAGCTCAGGCTAACCCATGGCTGTGCCGCCCGCTCGTCACCGGCAACGAAGGCCCGCACGCGCACGTTGTGGTTCGATCGGCGGGAATAGGCGAACCCAACGCGGGCTGACGACGGGAGAACTGTGACACGACGATTCGGTGGCCTCCTGGCGCTTCCGCTTATCTGGGTGCTGGCCGCGCTGCTGGCTTCGCCAGCGCACGCCGACAACTACACCGACGCGCTGGTCGCCAAGTTCAACGCCCAGACGCATGTGGTGGCCGACCCTGCGGCGAGCCCGCCGTTGCAGAACCCGGACACGTTGAACGAGCAGATCCTCACCGGCCGGTGGACGTGGAGTTCGGCACCGCCGGTCTGGGTGGCGGCGGTGGCACCCGCCCAAACCGGCATCACCACGCCGGACACCATCCACGACGTCATGGTGCGTCGCACTCCCGACTTCAGCGGCGTCATCCTGGTCATCGACGCCAAGGGCTACCACGTGCGCGCCTACAACGTGCCGAAGGCCATCGCGGACAACGTCGACCGACTCATGGGCCAGGCGGCCAGGGATAACCGCAACGACCCCCGCGGCGCGGCCCGTCAGTTCGTCGCCAGACTGACCGCCGTGCAGGTGGCTTCCGGCGCGCCGGCAACGAGCTCCCCGGTGGTGCACCAGAAGCACACCAGCTGGACGTGGTTGTGGGTGCTGCTGGCCATCGTCGCCCTCGTCCTAGCGACGATCGGTTTAGTCTCGTTCGTCGCGAGCCGGAGTCGTAAGCGCCGCAAGGACTCCGAGGCGCGAGAGCGGTTCACGCAGGAACTGATCGCGGCGGAATCCGACGTCGCCGACCTCGACAACGCGGTGCTCGCCGAGAGCACCCCGGACGTCAGCGCCGAGCAGGTGAAGGCCAACGCCGGTCTGCACGACGCCCGCAAGGCAGCCGAGGCGGGGGACTACACCGCGGCGCTGGCACACCTCAGGGCGGTGCGGTCCACGGTGGAGAAGGCCGACCGGAAGCTCAACCCGGCGAAGTATGCGGCGAATCCCGAGGAAGACCCCAAGCAGGCGCAGGTGCGGGCGAAGAACCCGGACACCGGGCAGTACGTCACGATCAACAACAACGACTACCGGGCGGTGCCGCAACCGGGCTACCCGCACTACTACGCCGGTGGCTACTACAACGGGATGTTCTTCAATCCCGGCTACTACCCGTACGCGTTCTGGGGTCCGGGCTGGGGCTGGGGTCTCGCCGACGTGGTGGTGCTGGACGCGCTGCTAGACGACCGTTGGGGCGGCGGCTACGGCGGCTACGAGCGCGGCTTCGAAGCGGGCCGGGATTCGGCGTTCGCGGACTCGGGCTTCACCAGTGGTCAATCCGCCGGCTACGACAGCCAGCAGGCCAACGTCGGATTTGACGGGGGCTACTCGAGTTCCGGTGGCGACGTCGGATTCGGCGGCGGTTACGACTCCGGCGGCGGAAACGTCGACTTCGGCGGGGGGTCCGACTCCGGCGGCGGCTCGGACTTCGGCGGTGGCTCGGACTTCGGCGGCGGGTCCGACTCCGGCGGCGGCGACTTCGGGTTCTGAGAGCTCGGGCGCGCCTTCTCCGCCGAGATTGCCGTGAGGGTCGCGATTTGGACGCCTGCCACGACCATGGCGGCAATCTCGGCGGAATCCGGAGCGGGACCCCGGGAACAAGACGCTGCCGCCTGCCGTTAGGATGATCAACAAGTTGAGTGACCCAGGCTCAATTCTGGGTTGACACCCGGAAGCCCGAGAGGGCAGGCTTGAGTGGGGTTCACTCAGCATAGTGCCACCAAAAAAGCTCTACACACTCAGGAGGAATCACTATGGCTCGTGCGGTCGGTATCGACCTCGGGACCACCAACTCCGTCGTCGCAGTACTCGAGGGTGGCGACCCCGTCGTCGTCGCAAACTCCGAGGGCTCACGCACCACTCCGTCGATCGTCGCGTTCGCGCGCAACGGCGAAGTGCTCGTCGGCCAGCCCGCCAAGAACCAGGCGGTCACCAACGTCGACCGCACCGTGCGGTCGGTCAAGCGGCACATGGGCACGGACTGGTCCATCGAGATCGACGACAAGAAATACACCGCGCAGGAAATCAGCGCCCGCGTTTTGATGAAGCTGAAGCGCGACGCCGAGGCCTACCTCGGTGAGGACATCACCGACGCGGTCATCACCACACCCGCCTACTTCAACGACGCCCAGCGTCAGGCGACGAAGGAGGCCGGCCAGATCGCCGGCCTGAACGTGCTGCGCATCGTTAACGAGCCGACCGCGGCCGCGCTGGCCTACGGGCTGGACAAGGGCGAGAAGGAGCAGCGCATCCTGGTCTTCGACCTGGGCGGCGGCACCTTCGACGTTTCGCTGCTGGAGATCGGCGAGGGCGTCGTCGAGGTCCGTGCCACCAGCGGTGACAACCACCTCGGTGGCGACGACTGGGACGACCGCATCGTCAACTGGCTCGTCGACAAGTTCAAGGGCACCAGCGGCATCGACCTGACCAAGGACAAGATGGCGATGCAGCGGCTGCGTGAGGCCGCCGAGAAGGCCAAGATCGAGCTCTCGAGTTCGCAGAGCACCTCGATCAACCTGCCCTACATCACCGTTGACTCCGACAAGAACCCGCTGTTCCTCGACGAGCAGCTGACCCGCGCCGAGTTCCAGAAGATCACGCAGGATCTGCTCGACCGCACCCGTCAGCCGTTCCAGTCGGTGATTAAGGACGCCGGCATCTCGGTGTCCGAGATCGACCACGTCGTGCTGGTGGGCGGTTCCACCCGGATGCCCGCGGTGTCGGATCTGGTCAAGGAGATGACCGGCGGCAAGGAACCCAACAAGGGCGTCAACCCCGACGAAGTCGTCGCCGTGGGTGCGGCGCTGCAGGCGGGTGTCCTCAAGGGCGAGGTGAAAGACGTTCTGCTGCTTGACGTTACGCCGCTGAGCCTCGGTATCGAGACCAAGGGTGGCGTGATGACCAAGCTCATCGAGCGCAACACCACGATCCCGACCAAGCGGTCGGAGACCTTCACCACGGCCGACGACAACCAGCCATCGGTGCAGATCCAGGTCTACCAGGGTGAGCGCGAAATCGCTTCGCACAACAAGCTGCTCGGCAGCTTCGAGCTGACCGGTATCCCGCCGGCTCCGCGGGGCGTCCCGCAGATCGAGGTCACCTTCGACATCGACGCCAACGGCATCGTGCACGTCACGGCCAAGGACAAGGGCACCGGCAAGGAGAACACGATCAAGATCCAGGAGGGCTCCGGCCTTTCCAAGGAGGAGATCGACCGGATGATCAAGGACGCCGAGGCGCACGCCGAGGAGGACCGCAAGCGTCGCGAGGAGGCCGACGTTCGCAACCAGGCCGAGACGCTGGTCTACCAGACGGAGAAGTTCGTCAAGGAGCAGCGTGAGGCCGAGGGTGGCTCGAAGGTCCCCGAGGACACGCTGAACAAGGTGGATGCCGCTGTGGCCGAGGCGAAGTCGGCGCTCGGTGGCACGGACATCACCGCGATCAAAGCGGCGATGGAGAAGCTGGGTCAGGAGTCTCAGGCGCTCGGACAGGCCATCTACGAGGCCACCCAGGCGGAGTCCGCGCAGGCCGGTGGCGGTGAGCCCGGCGGCGGCGCGGGAGCCGGCTCCGCTGACGACGTCGTGGACGCGGAGGTGGTCGACGACGACCGGGAGGCCAAGTGACCGAAGGCAACCCGCAAGAACAGGTAACGGTTACCGACAAGCGGCGGATCGATCCCGAGACCGGCGAAGTACGGCATGTCCCTCCCGGCAGCGCGCCGGGAGGGGCGGCGCCGGCGGCCGGTGACAAGGCCGACGAGGCGGGTGCCAAGGTCGCCGAGCTGACGGCCGATCTGCAGCGTGTGCAAGCTGATTTCGCCAACTACCGCAAGCGGGCGCTGCGCGATCAGCAGGCGGCGGCGGATCGGGCCAAGGCCACCGTGGTCAGCCAATTGTTGGGCGTGCTCGACGATCTCGACCGGGCGCGCGCCCACGGCGACCTCGACTCCGGCCCGCTGAAGTCGGTCGCGGACAAGCTGATGAGCGCGCTGACCGGGCTCGGCCTGGCGGCGTTCGGAGCCGAGGGCGAAGACTTCGATCCGGTGTTGCACGAAGCGGTGCAGCACGAGGGCGACGGCGGCGAGGGCTCCAAACCGGTCATCGGCACCGTCATGCGACAGGGCTACCGCCTGGGCGAGAACGTGCTGCGGCACGCCCTCGTCGGCGTGGTCGACACGGTCGCCGAGGACGGCCAAGACTCGCCCCCCGCTGGTGAGCCCGTCGAAAGCGAGGCCGAACCCGAGCCGGCCGATACGGACGATAACGCCGACACCTCAGGTGACTAAGGCTCAGAATCAACACAACAACCGAAGAGAAAGGTGGGAGGGGGTGGCGCGACATGGCCCAGCGTGAATGGGTCGAAAAGGACTTCTACAAGGAGCTGGGCGTCTCCTCCGACGCCAGTCCCGAGGAGATCAAGCGTGCCTACCGCAAGCTAGCGCGCGATTTGCATCCGGACGCGAATCCCGACAACCCCGCCGCCGGCGAGCGATTCAAGGCGGTGTCGGAGGCGCACAACGTTTTGTCGGATCCGGCTAAGCGCAAGGAATACGACGAAACCCGCCGGCTGTTCGCCGGCGGTGGCTTCGGTGGCCGCAGGTTCGACACCGGCGGCTTCAGCTTCGACGTCGGCGGTGACGGCGCCGAGTTCAACCTCAACGATTTGTTCGACGCGGCGGGCCGAACCGGCGGCACCAACATCGGCGACCTCTTTGGCGGCCTGTTCGGCCGTGGCGCCAGCGCACGTCCCAGCCGGCCGAGGCGCGGCAACGATCTGGAGACCGAAACCGAGCTGGATTTCGTCGAGGCCGCCAAGGGCGTCGCGATGCCGTTGCGGCTGACCAGTCCCGCGCCGTGCACCAACTGCCACGGCAGTGGCGCGCGCCCGGGCACCAGCCCGAAGGTGTGCCCGACGTGCAACGGCTCCGGCGTAATCAGCCGGAATCAGGGCGCTTTCGGCTTTTCCGAGCCGTGCACCGATTGCCGGGGGAGCGGGTCGATCATCGAGCACCCCTGCGAGGAATGCAAGGGCACCGGCGTCACCACGCGCACCCGCACCATCAACGTGCGGATACCGCCGGGTGTCGAGGACGGACAGCGCATCCGGCTCGCCGGGCAGGGCGAGGCCGGGTTGCGGGGCGCCCCGTCGGGCGACCTGTATGTGACCGTGCATGTGCGGCCGGACAAGATCTTCGGCCGTGACGGCGACGACCTCACCGTGACCGTCCCGGTTAGCTTCACCGAATTAGCTTTGGGTTCAACGCTTTCGGTGCCCACCTTGGATGGCAAGGTGGGTGTCCGGGTGCCCAAGGGCACCGCCGACGGCCGCATCCTGCGGGTGCGTGGACGCGGCGTGCCCAAGCGCGGCGGCGGCAGCGGGGACTTACTCGTCACCGTCAAGGTCGCCGTCCCGCCGAACGTGGAAGGCGCCGCCAAGGAGGCCCTGGAGGCGTACGCGGAGGCAGAGCGCTCCAGTGGCTTCAATCCCCGGGCTGGATGGGCGGGTAATCGCTGATGGCTAAACAACCCAAGCGAGACGACGCGCGGACCTTCCTGATTTCGGTGGCCGCCGAACTGGCCGGCATGCATGCGCAGACCCTGCGGACCTACGACCGCCTCGGCCTGGTCAGCCCGCGCCGGACTTCCGGTGGGGGGCGCCGCTATTCGCAGCACGACGTGGATCTGCTGCGCGAGGTGCAGCGGCTGTCCCAGGACGAGGGCGTCAACCTCGCCGGCATCAAGCGGATCATCGAGCTGACCAATCAGGTCGAGGCGCTGCAGTCGCGGCTGAAGGAAATGTCCGAGGAAATAGCGGTGTTGCGCGCCAACCAGCGTCGTGATGTCGCGGTGGTGCCCAAGAGCACCGCATTGGTGGTGTGGCAGCCGCGCAAGGGCCGCTGAGACTTCCGTCGCTAGACCCGGATCGAGAACTGGGTGACCGCCGGCTTGCCGTGTCGCGCACACCGGTAGCCGCCGCGGCGCAGGGCGTCGGTCGGCGCGGCCATCGGTTCGAAACAGATCACGTCTTCGGCGAGCGGCGCGAAGATCTGCGCCGCCGGAAACCCCCGCTCGAAGTGCACTTCGAGGCGGCGGCCGCCGCCGGACACGGCGAACACCTCCCCATCGGCCACCTCGTCGTAGGCATCGTCAAAGGCTTTGTCGCCCAACGGCTCTTCCCGACCCGGCTGCTCCTCCGATTCGCCAGTGGGCAGGCCCTTTTCGTCCAGGCTCAAATGACGAAGCGGTGGCGTCTCGATGATCCACTCCCCGCGGGCCACGTCCGGCAGGCGCAGATACGGATGAAAGCCGAAGCACAGCGGAACCGCCGTATCCCCGGTCGCGGTGACGGTGGTGCGCACCGTCAGCCTCCGATCCGCCAGCCGCACTTCCATCGTCAGCAGATGCCGATAGGGGAAGCTGGCCAGCAACCGGGGATCGGCGCCGAAGTCAAGCTCGGCGGTCAACTCGTCGGCCGACTGCGCGATCACCCGCCAGCCCGGGTAGGCGGCCAGTACGCCGTGGATGGGCAACCCATTGGGATCGGCACGCACACCGTTTTCGCCCGGCGCCAGCGTCACGGTCGCCTTCTCCGCCGTATATGTGTTGTCGCCCAATCGATTTGCCCAGGGATACAGAATCGGAATCCCCATCGTCTTGCCGTCGGAGACATAGGCGTCCAGCCCGCGGCGTTGCCCGAGCAGTTCGATACCGCAGTCGGCCAGCGACGTCCCGATCATGCCCGCGTCGGGCACCCACTGCGCGGTCACCGATGACGACGCATCGTGCAGCGTCACGACATGCACGCGGTCAGCTTAACGCGACAGCGGGTCGTGCTGAATGCGTTCCGGTGGGGCGCCTTTCGCGACGAGAGCGGCCTTGGTGGCGCGGACCATGGCCGGACCGCCGCAGATCAGGATCTGCCGGTCGCCCCAGCCGCCGTACTTGGTCACCACGTCGGGCAACCGTCCGCTCTGGCGCACGTGCAGGCCGCGCGGCGGCGTCACGTCGGGATAGTCGGCGGCCCAAGGTGGATCGCGGTTGTACTCGGTGACCGGCGAGACCGACAGCCACGGATTGTGCGTGGAGATCTGCCACAGGGTGGGCAGGTCGTAGAGCTCGCAGAAGTAGCGGGCGCCGAAGAACAGGTGCACCCGCGGATTCTCCGCGTAGCGGGACATGTCCATGATCAGCGCCCGCAGCGGCGCCAGGCCGGTGCTGCCCGCCACCATCAGCACGTCGCCGCCGTCCCGGTCGACGCTGAGGCCGCCATGCGGGCTGGACAACCGCCAGCGGTCGCCGGGGCGGGCTTCCTCGAGGATTGCGGTGCTGACCAGCCCCCCGGGCACCAGGCGGACGTGAAATTCGATGCCGCCGTGCGGGTCGGCGGGAATGGCGGGGCTCAGATACCGCCACCGGCGCGGGCACTGCGGAACCTGGACGTTGACGTACTGACCCGGGTGATAGGGCATCGGCCGGTCCAGCCGCAGCCGGACGACCGCGAGGTCCCGGGATACCCGAAGGTGCTCGATCAGGGTGCCGTCCCACCAGGCGGGCCCCTCTTCGGCGTCGGCGGCCCCGCTCATCACCCCGGTGATGAGGTGAAGCGACTGGGTGGCCGCGTCGTCGACCGCGTCGGTCCAGCCATCACCGATGTGCCCGCGCAGCGACGCGTACAGCGCGCGATGCAACGTCTCGTAATGCGTTGGCAGCACACCGTATTTGCGGTGATCGCGGCCGAGCTGGACCAGAAAGGCCACCGGCTCCTGCGCCCGCTGCGCGACCAGCTCGCCATACACCCAGTGCAGCGCGTGGGCGAAAGCGGCGCGCTGGGCCTCCATCTCGGGCGGGAACAGGTCGCGGATCGAGACGTCGAGGTCGAACCAGTTGGTGTAGAACCGGCGGACGAGGTCGTTCCCGAGGCCCGGGCCGTCCGGCGCGAAGGCGTCGCGCAGCACCTGCAGCGCGTCCCGGTCGTCTAAGCCCACGGACGCCGATTCTAAGTCCGGTAGAGTTGAGCGGAACAGACTCAACCTTGACGGCGTTGAACATCGCGACAAGCATTTTCACTACGTACTTGAACGGAGGTGTCGTGGACTCTTTCAACCCGACAACCAAGACGCAGGCGGCCCTGACATCGGCCCTCCAGGCGGCGAGCGAAGCCGGGAATCCCGAGATCCGGCCCGCTCACCTGCTGTTGGCGCTGCTGACCCAGAACGACGGGATCGCCGCGCCGCTATTGGAGGCTGTCGGCGTCGAGCCCGCCACCGTCCGCGCCGAAGCGCAGCGGCTTCTGGACCAGCTGCCCCAGGCCAGCGGCGCCAGCTCGCAACCGCAGCTGTCCCGCGAATCGCTGGCCGCGATCACCACCGCCCAGCAGCTGGCCACCGAGATGGACGACGAATACGTCTCCACCGAGCACCTCATGGTCGGGCTGGCCACCGGTGACTCCGACGTCGCCAAGCTGCTGACCGGACACGGCGCCTCGCCGCAAGCGTTGCGGGAGGCGTTCGTCAAGGTGCGCGGTAGCGCCCGGGTCACCAGCCCCGATCCCGAGTCCACCTACCAGGCGCTGGAAAAGTACTCCACCGACCTGACCGCGCGGGCCCGCGAGGGCAAACTCGACCCGGTTATCGGGCGGGACAACGAGATTCGCCGCGTCGTGCAGGTGCTCTCCCGTCGCACCAAGAACAACCCGGTGCTCATCGGCGAGCCCGGCGTAGGCAAGACCGCCATCGTCGAGGGCCTGGCGCAGCGCATTGTCGCCGGCGACGTGCCGGAAAGCCTGCGGGACAAGACCGTCATCGCCCTGGACCTCGGGTCGATGGTGGCCGGCGCCAAGTACCGCGGCGAGTTCGAGGAACGGCTCAAGGCCGTGCTCGACGACATCAAGAACTCCGCGGGCCAGATCATCACGTTCATCGACGAGCTGCACACCATCGTCGGCGCGGGTGCGACCGGCGAGGGCGCGATGGACGCCGGCAACATGATCAAGCCGATGCTGGCCCGCGGCGAGCTCCGACTCGTCGGCGCCACCACGCTCGACGAATACCGCAAGCACATCGAAAAGGACGCCGCGCTGGAGCGGCGCTTCCAGCAGGTCTTCGTCGGCGAGCCGTCGGTCGAGGACACCGTCGGCATTCTGCGCGGGCTGAAGGACCGCTACGAGGTGCACCACGGTGTGCGCATCACCGACTCCGCGCTGGTGGCCGCCGCGACGCTGTCCGACCGCTACATCACGGCGCGCTTTTTGCCGGACAAGGCGATCGACCTCGTCGACGAGGCGGCATCGCGATTGAGGATGGAGATCGACTCGCGGCCCGTCGAGATCGACGAGGTCGAGCGGCTGGTGCGCCGGCTCGAGATCGAAGAGATGGCGCTGGCCAAGGAAGAGGACGAGGCGTCCAAGGAGCGGCTGGAGAAGCTGCGCGCCGAGCTGGCCGATCACAAGGAGAAGCTGGCCGAGCTGACCGCCCGCTGGCAGAACGAGAAGAACGCGATCGACATCGTTCGCGAACTCAAGGAGCAGCTCGAGACGTTGCGCGGCGAATCCGACCGCGCCGAGCGCGACGGTGACCTCGCCAAGGCGGCCGAGCTGCGCTACGGGCGCATCCCCGAGGTGGAGAAGAAACTCGACGCCGCGCTACCGCAGGCCGAGGCCCGCGAGAATGTGATGCTCAAGGAAGAGGTCGGTCCCGACGACATCGCCGACGTGGTGTCGGCGTGGACGGGCATCCCGGCCGGGCGGCTGCTGGAGGGCGAGACAGCCAAGCTGCTGCGGATGGAAGACGAGCTGGGCAAGCGCGTCGTTGGGCAGAAGAAGGCCGTGCAGGCCGTGTCCGACGCGGTGCGGCGCAGCCGGGCCGGGGTCGCCGACCCCAACCGGCCGACGGGATCGTTCTTGTTCCTCGGCCCCACCGGCGTCGGCAAGACGGAGCTGGCCAAGGCGTTGGCGGACTTCCTGTTCGACGACGAGCGGGCGATGGTCCGCATCGACATGAGCGAGTACGGCGAGAAGCACTCGGTGGCCCGCCTGGTGGGCGCGCCTCCCGGATACATCGGCTACGACCAGGGCGGTCAGCTCACCGAGGCGGTGCGCCGTCGGCCCTACACGGTTGTGCTGTTCGACGAGGTCGAGAAGGCCCATCCGGACGTGTTCGACGTGCTATTGCAGGTGCTCGACGAGGGTCGCCTGACCGACGGCCAGGGCCGCACCGTCGACTTCCGCAACACGATCCTGATCCTGACGTCCAACCTCGGGTCGGGCGGCAGCGAGGAGCAGGTGCTGGCCGCGGTGCGCGCCACGTTCAAGCCGGAGTTCATCAACCGCCTGGACGACGTGCTGGTCTTCGACGGCCTCAACCCCGAAGAGCTGGTGCAGATCGTCGACATTCAGCTGGCCCAGCTGGGCAAGCGGCTGGCGCAACGGCGGCTGCAGCTGGAGGTGTCGCTGCCGGCCAAGAGGTGGCTGGCGCACCGCGGGTTCGACCCGGTCTACGGCGCCCGGCCGCTGCGCCGGTTGGTGCAGCAGGCCATCGGCGACCGGCTGGCCAAGATGTTGCTGGCGGGCGACGTGCACGACGGCGACGTGGTGCCCGTCAACGTCAGCCCCGACGGCGACTCGCTGGTTCTCGGCTAACGGCGCGGCTCGCAGTCAAAACCGCCAGCGCACACTGGGACGCCTGGTGCATGCTGTGATGGGGTTGTGACCTGGTCGGTTTCTGTATTCCCGGCGGATAGCAGATACCCTGTTGGGGATGGTCCCCCTTTGGTTCACGCTCTCCGCGCTGTGCTTTGTCGGCGCGGTGGTGTTGCTGTACGTCGATATCGATCGACGCCGGGGACGCAGCAGGCGGCGTCGATCGTGGGCGCGGTCGCACGGCTTCGATTTCGAGCGTGAATCCACCGACATCCTGAAGCGCTGGAAGCGCGGCGTGATGTCGACGGTCGGCGATGTTCCGGCCCACAACGTCGTGCTGGGTCAGATTCGCGGCGAGGCCGTGTACATCTTCGACCTCGAGGAAGTCGCCACGGTGATCGCGCTGCACCGAAAGGTGGGCACGAACGTCGTCGTCGACCTGCGGCTCAAAGGGCTGAAAGAGCCACGGGAGAGCGACATTTGGTTGCTGGGCGCCATCGGGCCCCGGATGGTGTACTCCACCAATCTGGATGCGGCGCGGCGGGCCTGCGACCGCCGCATGGTCACCTTCGCGCACACCGCGCCCGACAGCGCCGAGATCATGTGGAACGAGCAGAACTGGACGCTGGTCGCGATGCCGATCGCGAGCACGCGCACCCAATGGGACGAGGGCCTGCGCACGGTCCGCCAGTTCAACGACCTGTTGCGGGTGTTGCCGCCGCTGCCGGAGGAGACCTCCGCCGACGCGGGGGCGCCGGCGGGCCTCCGCAATGCGTCGCCGAGCCGACCGTTGGCTCCGGCCGGGCGCGCGGAGCTGACGTCCCGGCGCCCGCAGCAAGACGTGGCCGGGCTGCTGGGCTCCGACGTTCAGGGCGCCCGCCGCAAACCCGAGCCGGTGCGCCGCGACCCCGGCGGGCGTCCGCCGCCGGCGGGGCGCAACGGCCATCAGGCCACTAACTACCAGCGCTGATAGCGCGCCGGGCCGGTCGGGGTCCGGTCAGTACACTGTCGCTCATGCCACGCCCCGTCGCCCTGATCACCATGACGAAGCGAGTCGGTGGTCGTGACCGGAGCTGATGATCGCACCGAGCTGGCCGACCTGGTGCGACGGCTGTCGGTGGTGCACGGGCGGGTGACGCTGTCGTCGGGCAAGGAGGCCGACTACTACGTCGACCTGCGCCGCGCCACCCTGCACCACCGGGCCTCCGCACTGATCGGCAGGCTGATGCGCGAGCTCACCCGCGACTGGGACTACGCCGTCGTGGGCGGCCTGACACTGGGCGCCGACCCGGTGGCGACGGCCATCATGCACGCGCCGGGCCGGCCGATCGACGCGTTCGTCGTGCGCAAGTCGGCGAAAACCCATGGCCTGCAACGGCTTATCGAGGGGTCGGAGGTCGCCGGTCAGCGCGTGCTGGTGGTCGAGGACACCAGCACCACGGGCGCGTCGGCGCTGACGGCCGTGCGTGCCGTGCAGGACGCGGGCGGCGACGTCATAGGCGTGGCCACCGTGGTGGACCGCGCCACCGGCGCCGCCGAGGCCATCGAGGCCGAGGGCCTGTCGTACCGCAGCGTGCTGGGCCTCGCCGATCTGGGGCTGGGGTAGGCCGCGGGCGGTATGCGCAGCTTCATCGCGGTGTTCGCCTGTCTGGCGGTTTGCCTGCTCGGCTGCTCGGGTTCCACCCATCCCCTCAACCCCTACGGCGCCCAGGGCGCGCGGCTCGGCGAATCGCTGGCGCTGCTCGGCTGGAACATGTCGGTGTCGAACCTGCGCTGGGACGGCGACTACGTGCTGGTCGACGTCTCGGCCGCCGTGGCCTCCAAGGATCCACATGCGCCGCACGCCAAGGCCGAGGACGTCCGGTTCGGGCTTTACGGCGCGCTGGCTCATCCCATCGAGTCGTTCGGGCTGGGCAGTTGCGACGCAGCGGCGACCAGCGTGCACGATCTCGGCTCTCCGCTGTCGGCGCCCCCCGACCGGCTGACCGGCACGGTCTGCCTCGGCCCGCTGAAGGATCACAGTCAGGTCCGCGGGATCTACACCTACTCGCCGCGGGACCGGATCCCGAATACGTCGGCGGCCTATCCGGCGGCGTTCCCGCTGGGGATGATGCCGACCAACGCCAACGACACCGGCCTGGTCGTCAAGACCACCAGCCTGTCGGCCTGGCGCGCGGACGGAATCCCGGTCACCAAGGCGCAATTGGGTGATGCGGGAGCTTTCAATGGCAACGGCTACATGCTGCTGGGGCTGGAGGCCGACTCCGTCGCCGCCCGGTATCGCGACGACTCGGCCAAGCGCGGCGGCCCGTTGATGCTGCTCTCCTCGCCGACGCTGCCTGGGCCGGGATTGAATCCGGCCTGCGCGGCGTACGGGTCGTCGGTGCTGATCCTTCCCGACGCGTCGCTGGACGCGGTGCACGTCAACGCGTCGCTGTGCACCCAGGGCGAGATCAACGAGGCGCTGCTTTATGCGACGGTGGCGGTCGACGGCACCCATGCGGGGGTGTGGACGCAGAAATGACCGGACCCGGACCGACCGAATGGGGCATACCGGCCGGGGGCGTCGGGCCCTGGGAGGGCGACCTTCCCAATGACCCGCGCTACGACCCAAACCTGTTGCGCGACGGCGATACTCGCAATGTCGTCGATGCCTACCGCTACTGGACCCGGGAAGCGATCATCGCCGACATCGATACGCGCCGTCAGCCGCTGCATGTGGCGATCGAGAACTTCGGCCACGACGCGAACATCGGCTCGGTGGTGCGCACGGCCAACGCGTTCGCCGTGCACACGGTGCACATCGTCGGGCGGCGGCGCTGGAATCGCCGCGGCGCCATGGTGACCGATCGTTACCAGCGGCTGTGTCATCACGACAGCGCGGCCGAACTGCTGGACTTCGCCGCCGACGCGGGTCTGACGGTCGTCGCCGTGGACAACGTTCCCGGGGCGGCGCGTCTGGAGGAGACGGCGCTGCCGCGCGAGTGCCTGCTGGTGTTCGGCCAGGAGGGGCCCGGCATCACCGGCGAGACCCGGGCCGGTGCGGCGATCACGGTGTCCATCGCCCAGTTCGGCTCGACGCGCAGCATCAACGCCGGCGTCGCCGCCGGGATCGCGATGCACGCCTGGATCCGGCAGCACGCGGACCTGACCCGCGCCTGGTAATCGCTCCGCGACCCGAGCGCGGCTTGCGAACGCACCTCAGCGGGTACCAGACAGTTCATGGCAGTGAGCACGCAAACCGACATCCCCGGCGGTGCTGCCGGGCCCGAGC
This sequence comes from Mycobacterium sp. SP-6446, assembly GCF_001954045.1. NCBI lineage: Bacteria > Bacillati > Actinomycetota > Actinomycetes > Mycobacteriales > Mycobacteriaceae > Mycobacterium > Mycobacterium sp. SP-6446. The sequence goes on from NZ_MBEM01000140.1 coordinate 39,913, forward strand.
AGCGGCCGCGCGGATCGCATCCATGGCTGGTCCTGGCGGTCATCGGCATCGCCCAGTTGATGGTGGTGCTCGACACCACGATCGTCAACATCGCGTTGCCCTCCGCCCAGGCGTCCCTGCATTTCGGCGTCGAAAGCCGGCAATGGATCATCACCGCCTATTCGCTGGCGTTCGGCAGCCTGTTGCTCCTGGGCGGCCGGTTGTCGGATATCTTCGGCCGCCGCCGCACATTGTTGATCGGCCTGGCCGGATTCGCCGCCGCATCTGCGGTCGGCGGCGCGGCGACCAGTTTCGCGGTGCTGGCCGGCGCGCGCGCATTCCAAGGCGCCTTCGCGGCGGTGCTGGCCCCGGCGGCCTTGTCCACCCTCAACGTCGTCTTCACCGACACCAAAGAGCGCGGCAAGGCGTTCGCCGTGTACGGCGCGATCGCGGGCGGCGGCGCCGTCGTGGGTCTGTTGCTCGGCGGCGCGCTCACCGAGTGGCTGTCGTGGCGGTGGTGTTTGTACGTGAACTTGGTTTTCGCGGTGGTCGCCGCCGCGGGGGTGCTGGCGTTGGTGGCGGCGAAAGATCACCGCGGCAGCCTGGCCCGGCTCGACTGGCTCGGCGTCATCACCGCTTCGGGGGGCTTGTTCTGTCTGGTTTACGGCCTGTCCAACGCCGAAACACACAGCTGGAGCGCGCCGCTGACCGTCGTGATGTTCATCGGCAGCGGCCTGCTGCTGGCCGCCTTCGCGGTGATCGAGGCGCGGGCCGACGCGCCGTTGCTGCCGCTGCGGATTGTCATGGACCGCAACCGCGTTGGCGCATACCTAGCGATCATGATCGCCTTTTGCAGCATGTTCAGCGCCTTCCTGTTCCTGACCTACTATGCCCAGCAAAACCTCGGCTACAGCCCGCTCAAGACCGGCGTGGCGTTCCTGCCGCTGGCAGGCGGTATCGCGGTGGCGGCCGGTCTGGCCAACGCGCGATTGATTCCGAGGCTGGGGCCCCGCCGGGTGATTCCGCCCGGGATGCTCATCGCCGCCGGCGGCATGTTCTGGCTGGCCCAGCTCGACGTTCACTCCACCTATGCGGGCAACGTGTTTGGGCCGCTTCTGGCCCTGGGAGTGGGCATGGGCCTAACGTTCGCGCCCGCGATCGCCACGGCGACGGCAGGTGTTGCCGGACCGGATGCCGGCGTCGCGTCGGCGATGGTGAACACCAGCCAGCAGATCGGCGGTGCCATTGGAACGGCCGCGCTCTCAACCATTTTCGCGTCCGCACTCACCCGCTACATGGCCAGTCATCGGCCCCCCAGCCCCGCCCTGCAACCCGCCGCTGCGGTACACGGCTACACCGTCGCGTTCGGCGTCAGTTGCGGGCTGTTCCTGGCCGGGGCGGTGACTACCGCGCTGCTGTTGCGTCGCGAACCCGCGACTGAGCCCCACCATCGCGACGCGGGCGACGGTGCAGACCGAGGCGGGATCATCGCCGATCTCGAGCGGAAAATCGCGCGGCTGGAAGCCGAAAACCGCCACCTGTCAGCACAATTGAGCCAACTGACCGCGGACCGGACGCCGGTGTCTCGCCCCGCGCCGCGCAATCCGATCAGGTTGGACGCCAAGCTACTTGCAGCCGCACTGGGCGTTGCGCTGATTGCGGTCGCCATGATGGCCGCGACATTGCAAGGATCGCGATCGAACACCGGCATTGTCTGGAACTGCGTCGCCAACACAAAACCACAAGCCGAGCATTACCGGCCGGGTTCACTCAACCAACTCGCCAACGCGCCCGACTGCGAATTCGTGGGAGGCAAGCTAGTAGGTGTGCGTTGACGGCGGAGCTCCTCGTCGTGTCGGCGCCCTGGACGGGGCGGGCGCTGCGCTGAGGCAGGATCGGACGGTATGGATCAGCTATGGGCGAACCGGGCGGCCAGCTCCGAAGCCGCGATCACGCAACGACACCTGAAACGGCTGTGGGCGCTGCCGGGCACCCAGCTCGGCGTGGTGGCCTGGCCGTCGACCCGCAAGGACCGCTTGTTCGGCACCTGGCACTACTGGTGGCAGGCGCATCTGCTGGATTGCCTGGTCGATGCGCAGCTGCGGGATCCGCGGCCGCAGCGGCGGACCGAGATCAACCGCCAGGTGCGCTCGCACCGGCTGCGCAACAACTTTCGCTGGACCAACAGCTACTACGACGACATGGCGTGGCTGGCACTCGCGCTGGAACGGGCCGCGCGGATCGCCGGCGTCGAACGCCACCGCGCGCTGCCCAAGCTCGCCGGCCAGTTCGTCAAGGCGTGGGTGCCCGAGGACGGCGGTGGCATCCCATGGCGCAAGCAGGACCAGTTCTTCAACGCGCCCGCCAACGGACCGGCGGGACTGTTCCTGGCCCGCTACTCCGACAGCCATCCGGACGTCCTGAAACGTGCCGAGCAGATGGGCGATTGGATCGACGCCACACTGATCGACCCGGAGACGCACCTGGTGTTCGACGGCATCAAGGCCGGGTCGCTGGTACGCGCGCAGTACACCTACTGCCAGGGAGTGGTGCTCGGGCTGGAAACCGAGCTCGCGGCGCGCACCGGCGCGGAAGCCAGGGCCCGGCACCAGGCGCGCGTGCATCGCCTGGTCGCGGCCGTCGACGAGCACATGGCGGCGTCGGGCGTGCTCAAGGGCGCCGGCGGCGGGGACGGCGGGCTGTTCGCCGGCATCACCGCCCGCTACCTCGCGCTGGTGGCCACCACGCTGCCGGGCGACTCCGCCGACGACGCGGTGGCCCGCGACACCGCACGCACCTTGGTGCTCGCCAGCGCGAAATCCGCATGGGCAAACCGGCAAACAGCGAACGGACTGCCGGTCTTCGGGGCGTTTTGGGACCGCGACGCCCAATTGCCCACCGCCGGCGGCCAGGCGGCGCAATTCGTCGCGGGCGCGGTGATGGAATCCGAGGTCGCCGAGCGCGATCTGTCGGTGCAACTGTCCGGGTGGATGCTGATGGAGGCCGCCTGTAACGTCACCGCCGTGACGGCGGCCGGCGCGACATGACCGAACCCGGCGACTGGATCCCCGACGAGGCAACGGTTTCCGGCGCCAACATCACCCGTTTCCTGCGCTGGCTCGCCGAGACGGGACGCGGCGAGTTCGCGGACTACCACGCGCTGTGGGCGAAGTCGGTGGCCGACATCGAGTGGTTCTGGGACGCGGTCTTCACCTACTTCGACGTCCAGGCGGCGAGCCCGCCCCGCTCGGTGCTGGGCGACCGCGCCATGCCGGGCACCGAGTGGTTTCCCGGTGCCACGCTCAACTACGCCGCCGAGGTCTTCCGCCACGCCACCGACGAGCGACCCGCCCTGATCGTCATCGGCGAGGACGGCTCGGCCGAGTGGTCGTGGGCCCGGCTGGAGCGGGAGACGGCGGCGTTCGCGGCCTACCTGAAGGGCCTCGGCGTCCAGCCCGGCGACGCCGTCGTCGGATACCTGCCCAACGTCGCCGAGGCCGTCGTCGCCGCACTGGCCGCGGCCAGCGTGGGCGCGATCTGGGCGGTGTGCAATCAGGACCTGGCCGTGGAAGGCGTGGTCGCGAGGCTCGGTCAACTGGAGCCGGCCGTGCTGGTCGCCAGCGACGGCTCGCGCTACCACGGCAAGCGCATCGATCGCCGCGACGAGCTGGCCATGATCCGGCGCGCGCTGCCGACCCTGCGGGCGACCGTGGTGGTGCCGCGGCTCGGGCTCGACGTGGACCCCGACGGCGTGGTGCCGTGGGCCGCGGCCGTCCAAGCGGAGGCAGCCCTGGAGACGACGGCGGTTCCGTTCGCGCACCCGCTGTGGGTGCTGTTCTCGTCGGGGACAACCGGCAAACCGAAGGGCATCGTGCACGGCCACGGCGGCGTGCTGCTGGAGCACCTGAAGTATCTGAGCCTGCAGCTGGACCTGCACCCCGGCGACCGCTACCTGTGGTACTCATCGACCAGCTGGGCGATGTGGAACATTCAGCTGTCCGGTCTGCTGGTCGACACCACCATCGTGCTCTACGACGGCAGCCCGACCCACCCGACGACCGACGGCCTCTGGCGGGTCGCCGCCCAGGCCGGTGTCACGTTCCTGGGCACCGGGGCGGGCTACGTGTTGGCCTGCGCCAAGGAAAAGCTGAAACCCGGTGCGTCGTATCCGCTGGACGCGCTGCGCGCGGTGGGTTCCACGGGTTCACCGCTGCCCGCGGCCGGATTCCGTTGGGTACAAGAGGGACTCGGCCGGTGCGTTCCGGTGATCTCGATGAGTGGTGGCACCGACGTGTGCACGGCGTTCCTCGGCGGTTGCCCGATTCTGCCGGTGGTAGCCGGCGAGCTGTCGTGCATCTGCCTGGGCGCGGCCGTCGAATCCTGGTCGGCCGACGGACGCCCGGTCATCGGGGAAGAGGGCGAACTCGTGCTCACGCAGCCGATGCCGTCGATGCCGGTCTTTTTCTGGAACGACGACGACGGCAGCCGCTACCGCGCCGCCTACTTCGACAAGTACCCGGGCGTGTGGTGTCACGGCGACTGGATCACCATCACCGACCGGGGATCCGTTGTGGTGCATGGCCGTTCGGACGCCACCCTCAATCGGCTCGGTGTCCGGATGGGCAGCACCGAGATCTACAGCGCGGTGGAGGGCCTGCCCGAGGTGCGTGACTGCCTGGTGGTCGGCGTCGAGCACGACGACGGCGGCTACTGGATGCCGCTGTTCGTGGACCTGACGGACGGTGTCGAACTCGACGAGGAGCTGAAGTCGCGCATCGTCGCCGAAATCCGTCGGCACGCCTCGCCGCGGCACGTACCGGATGCCGTCCTCGCGGTTGCGGGTATCCCGCGGACGCTGACCGGCAAACGCTTGGAAATCCCGATCAAACGGATCCTGCTCGGGGCGGCACCGGGTGAGGCCGTGCAACGCAGTTCGGTCGACAGGCCGGAACTGCTAGACGCTTTCGTTGCGTACCGGCGAAGTCGGGTCTGACTCGGGCTCCTGCTCGGCTGCGGGCTGCGTGGTCGAGCGTCGGCGCCCGCGGTAGCCGCGCCACGCGGCGATGAACGCCGGCATCAGCGACACGAACAGGATCGCCAGGATGATCTTTTCCAGGTTCTGGTGGACGAACGGCACGGTGCCCAGGAAGTAGCCCGCCAGCGTCGCGCCGCCGCCCCAGGCGATGCCGCCGACGATGTCGAACCCGAGGAACACCGGGTAGCGCATGTACGACACCCCGGCGACCACCGGCACGAACGTCCGCACGAACGGCGCGAAGCGGGCCAGGATGATCGCCCACGGCCCGTACTTCTCGAAGAACGCGTGCGACTCCGTCACGTAATGCTTCTTGAAGAACCGGGAGTCTTCCTTCTTGAACAGCGCCGGCCCGATCCGTCGCCCGATGAAGTATCCGGTCTGATCGCCCAGGATCGCGACCAGCGCGACGGCGGGCGCCAGCACCCAGATGCTGGCGGGCGGGTTCGGGTGCGCGGCCAGCAGCCCGCCGGTGAACAACAGCGATTCCCCGGGCAGCAGCGGAAACAGCAATCCGGTCTCGATGAAGACGATGATCAGGATCCCGGGCAGCACCGCGGACCCGAAGACGCCGTTGGCGCCCAGCCAGTACATCGGGTCGAGGATGTCCGGCAGGGCCGTGACGGCGGTGTGCATGGTGGTTCAACATACCGTCGTTGCCTTGCCGGCCGGGAAACAACGCCCGACGCCTGGTTGCGATACTTACCGCATGCCTATCGCAACGCCCGAGGTCTACGCCGAGATGCTGGGCCGTGCCAAGGAGAACTCGTACGCTTTCCCGGCCATCAACTGCACCTCCTCGGAGACCGTCAACGCCGCCATCAAAGGCTTCGCCGACGCGGGCAGTGACGGCATCATCCAGTTCTCCACCGGAGGCGCGGAGTTCGCATCGGGGCTCGGGGTGAAAGACATGGTCAGCGGCGCGGTGGCGCTGGCCAAGTTCACCCGCAGCATTGCTGCCAAATACCCGATCAACGTCGCGCTGCACACCGATCACTGCCCGAAGGACAAGCTGGACACGTACGTGCGGCCGCTGCTGGCGATCTCGGCCAAGCGGGTGGCCGCCGGCAAGGACCCGCTCTTCCAGTCCCACATGTGGGACGGCTCCGCGGTGCCGATCGACGAGAACCTGGACATCGCGCAGGGGCTGCTCAAAGAGGCCGCGGCCGCCAAGATCATCCTCGAGATCGAGATCGGCGTGGTCGGCGGCGAAGAGGACGGTGTGGCCAACGAGATCAACGACCAGCTCTACACCACCCCGGACGACTTCGAGAAGACCATCGACGCGCTGGGCCACGGCGAGCACGGCAAGTACCTGCTGGCCGCGACCTTCGGCAATGTGCACGGCGTGTACAAGCCCGGCAACGTCAAGCTCCGCCCCGACATCCTGGCCCAGGGGCAGCAGGTGGCGGCGGCCAAGCTCGGGTTGTCAGCGGACGCCAAGCCGTTCGACTTCGTGTTCCACGGCGGCTCGGGCTCGGAGAAGTCGGAGATCGAGGAGGCGCTGCGCTACGGCGTGGTGAAGATGAACGTCGACACCGACACCCAGTACGCGTTCACCCGCCCGATCGCCGGCCACATATTCACCAACTACGACGGCGTCCTCAAGGTCGACGGCGAAGTGGGCAGCAAGAAGGTCTACGACCCGCGCAGCTACCTCAAGAAGGCCGAAGCCGCGATGACCGAGCGCGTCATCGAGGCCTGCAACGACCTGCACTGCGCCGGGAAGTCGGTCAGCTAGCCGGCCGCCGCGGCCTGCGAACGTGCGGCTGGCCGCACACTCGGCACCGAACGTGCGGCTGGCCGCACGCTCGGCACACGCTAGCCGCTGGGGGACTGGCAGATCTCCCACTTGTCGTCGCGGTATTGCAGGTCCAGGCTGCGGGTCGAGCGCACCTGCGGGTCGTAGGCCATGAACGTGGTGACGTTCGCCTCGGCGTGTTGGCCGTTGACGACCACCTGGTCGATGCTGGCGATCACCGGATATTGCTTGGCCGCCGAGACGCGCTGATAGGTCTCGGCCCACGCGTGCTCGTCGTAATCCACATACCCGTCGCGGGTGGTGCCGCACGTGATGCTGCGCAGCGCCGTCAGATCGCCCCGCTGCACCGCGACGTCGAACTCCTGGATGGTGTGGCGGACCTGATCCTCCGGCGAGACCTTCAGGTGCTTGCTGCGGGTCAGCAGCACCGTGCCCAGGATCGCGATCGCCGCCAGCGCCAACACCACGACGATCAGCGCCAGCACCAATCCCCAGTTGAATTGCCTTGATGTCCGGACCTTTTCCCGGTCACGAGGTGGAATCGATTGTGGTACAGCCGATTTCGGCGGCATGCCGGTGGGGGGCGTTGTCACCGGGGTGGTCGGCGGCGACGCGAAGACCTCGGTGGCCGGCTCGGGAGTGGTGGCGATGATCGCCGTCTCTTTCGCGTCGAATCCCGGTGCGGTGAAACGACGTTCGCGCTGCTGCCCCTCCGGATTCTCCGGATCGCCGGCCGGCTCGGGTTTGTTGATCACCACGGTCTCGGTCTCGGCGTCATTGGGAATCAGGGGCTGGCCCTCGGGTTGCTCTTCGCCGGACTCGGCGGCCCGCTCGCTCCGGGATTCCGGCGGCTCGGACCCAGGCCGGTTCGGCGCGCCGCCGCGGTCGGGCTCGGGTGCGTTGGGCATGACGGCAGAATAGACGACATGACGCCGATGGGTGATCTTCTGGGACCTGATCCAATTCTGTTGCCTCCTGACAGCGATGCCGAGGCCGCGCTGCTCGCCAAGGAGAACCCGGCCATCGTCGCCGCCGCGCATCCGTCGGCGTCGGTGGCCTGGGCGGCGCTGGCCGAGGAGGCCCTGGCGGACGACAAGGCCATCACGGCCTACGCGTATGCGCGCACGGGTTATCACCGGGGCCTGGATCAGCTGCGCCGCAACGGCTGGAAGGGTTTCGGGCCGGTGCCGTATTCGCACGAGCCCAACCGGGGCTTCCTGCGGTGCGTGGCGGCGCTGGCGCGGGCCGCCGACGCGATCGGCGAGACCGACGAGTACGCGCGTTGCCTGGATCTGCTCGACGACTGCGATCCCACCGCCCGCCCGGCGCTCGGGCTCTAGCAGCCGTCCGAACAGTCGCCGTTGCCGCCCGGGCAGTCGATCTGAACCGTGGCGTGGTGCAACCCGCGCGCGGACAACACCTCCCGCGCGTCCTGCAGCACCCGCGCGGAGTCTGCGGTGCTGGTCAAGTGCGCCGTGCACATGTCCTTGCCGGGCGAAAGCGTCCACACGTGCAGGTCGTGCACCTCGGTCACGCCGTCGACGGCGTGCAGGGCCGAACGCAGCTCCTCGACGTCGATGTGGACCGGCGATGATTCGGACAGGATCCGGAGCGCGTCGCGGGCCAGGGAGATGGCCCGGGGCAGCACCCAGAGCGCGACCAACACGGCGACCACCACGTCGGCGTACGGCCAGTGTGTGGTGACGGTGACGACGCCGGCGATCAGGACGCCCAGGCTGCCGACCGTGTCGGCGACGACCTCCATGTAGGCGCCCCGCACGGCCAGGCTCTGCGACGAGTGGGACCGCAACAGCAGCGCCACGACGAAGTTGGCGGCCAGGCCGGCCAGCGCGACCACGATCATCGGCACGCCGGGGATCGACGGCGCGTCCCGCAGCCGGCGGACGGCCTCCCAGAGGATGAACAGGGCGACCCCGATCAGCAGGCCTGCGTTGGCGACCGCGGTGAACACCTCGGCGCGATGCCAGCCGTAGGTGCGTGCGGGCGACGAACTGCCGCGCCGGGCCAGCATGACGGCGGCCAGGCCCATGAACACCGCCACGACGTCGGTGAGCATGTGGCCGGCGTCGGCCAGCAACGCGATCGAATTGATCAGCAGCGACGTCGTCAACTCCACGACGAAGAAGGCCGCCAGAATCGCGGCGGCCATGATCATGCGGGGGATCATCCGGGACGCGTCGGCCTCGGCGGGGGTGTGGTTGTGGCCGGCGCCCATGGAGTGCAATATATGCGCGTTAGCGCATATATTGCAAGGGTCAGAACCAGCGGCTCCAGAACCGGGTAAGGGAGTTGCCGGCGGCCGCCAGCATGTGGGGCACGCCCGAGAGATCGAACAGCCAACCCACGATCCCGAACAGCCATTGGTTCAGCACCGGCGCCAGCAACACGAACAGGAGGATGAAGATCCCCCACTGCTTGGCGGGTGCCACCGCGCGCTGGGTGTCGGGGCTCAGGTGTGGCTCTAGGGCGTCGTAGCCGTCGAGGCCCGGGATGGGCAGCAGGTTCAGCACGACGGCCATGATCTGGAGGAAGCCCAGAAACGCGACCCCGGCCCACAGCACCACATGGTTCGGGTCCAAGAACAAGCGGGTCAGCGTCAGCAGCAGGATCGCCAGCAGCAGGTTGGCCGCCGGGCCCGCCAGGCTGACCAGGGTGCGCCGCGTGGGCGTCATGAACCCCGTCCGCAAATACACCGCGGCGCCCGGCAGGCCGATGCCGCCCAGGGCGATGAACACCATCGGCAACAGCAGTGAGAGCCCGGGATGGCTGTAGCGCCGCGGATCCAGTGTCAGGTAGCCGCGCACGGCGGCGTCGTGGTCGCCGAAGCGCCAGGCGGTCACCGCGTGCCCGAATTCATGCAGGCACAACGACACCAGCCAGCCGGCGATCACAAAGGTGAAAACCCCGGCGTAGGCCAGCGGCCGCACGGTCGCCCCGGCCAGCCAGGCCAGCACGCCGCCAACCGCGGTCAATCCGAGCAGGGCCAAGAAGATCGGGCTGGGGCGCACCGATTCGTGCACCCTGGGAAAGCTCACCGATCGAAACTACCGGACCACCACGCGCCGCCGCTGTGGGCGCAGCGCCCAGGAGGCCACGGTGAGCCCCACGAGAATGACGGGACCCACCAGCGTTTTGGCGTCATCGCCCGCCCAGATGTGCGAGGCCGTCGCGCCGAGGTAGACAAACATCAGGCCCGCGTACGCCCATTCCTTCACCAGGGGCAGGCGCGGCGCCAGCAGCGCGATGCCGGCCGCCACGTAGCAGACGCCGAGGATCGTCATGAAGTACGGCGGATATCCCAGATGTGTCACGACGCCCTTGAACGGTTGCAGGCGTAAGGCGCCCATCACCCCACCCACGAAACACTCGGCGGCGAGCAGGCCGGTCGTCAACCAATAGGCGACGTTGATACGCGTCATAAAACATCGACACCGCGCGAGCCCGAAATGTGACTACCGGACCTGCAGCCAACCCTCGACGTGGCGGTAGAACGTCGACCGGCGTGCGGACCGGGACGCCGGAACACCGTCGCGCACCACGACGACGCCCGTGCTGCCCAGCTGGACGGCGCGGCCGGTGATCCATCGGCCGCCCGCAGTCCTGGCCCGCAGGCCCGGCACGGCCAGCGTCGGCTCGATGTCCACGCCGTCGACGTCGCCGTCGAACAGCGCGGTGTCATCGACGACGGCTTCGCCGTGCAGCGGCTCCCGGTCCTCGGCGGGTCGCCAGCTGGCCCGGCCCACGATCACCGACCCCGTCTCGTCGCGGATCAGCGGCACCCGCCGGGCCCTTCCGCGGCGGGCGCGCCGGGCCGCCCGGCGTCCGGAGGCCACCCGATACACCCGGGTCGCCGCGGTGCGCCGGCGCGGCACGTACGCCACCTCGACGTCGAGCCGTTCCGCACGCAGCAGCCGGCTGAGCACCGCGGCCAGGTCGGCGTCGCCGCCGACCACCGCCAGCCGTCGGTGTGGCCCGATCGCGTCGTCGATGGCGGCCGAGTCAGTTGGGCCATCGGCTCGGCGGATCGGCAGGCCGTTCAGCCGCCCGGGCACCCGCGCGTCGCCGAACACCAACACCGCCACACCGGGCGTGGTATCGGCCGTGTTCACGACACTCCTCGCAAATCGCTGGGATAGGGTAGGTCACCGGCTGGACCACAATAAGCAGGCGAGACCAGGTGGGAGCATGTCATGCCGGCAATCGTCCTCATCGGCGCCCAATGGGGCGACGAGGGCAAAGGTAAGGCCACCGACCTGCTTGGTGGGCGCGCGCAGTGGGTGGTGCGCTATCAGGGTGGCAACAATGCCGGGCACACCGTCGTCTTGCCGACCGGCGAGAACTTCGCGCTGCATCTGATCCCGTCCGGGGTGCTGACGCCGGGCGTCACCAACGTGATCGGCAACGGCGTGGTCGTCGACCCCGGCGTGCTGCTCGACGAGCTGAAGGGCCTCGAGGCCCGCGGGGTCGACACCTCCAAGCTGTTGATCTCCGCCGACGCGCACCTGCTGATGCCCTACCACGTCGCCATCGACAAGGTCACCGAGCGCTACATGGGCAACAAGAAGATCGGCACCACCGGCCGCGGCATCGGGCCGTGCTATCAGGACAAGATCGCCCGAATGGGAATCCGGGTCGCCGACGTGCTCGACCCGGAGCTGTTGTCGCACAAGGTCGAAGCGGCGCTGGAACTCAAGAACCAGATCCTGGTCAAGGTCTACAACCGCAAGGCGCTGGAGGCGGACCACGTCGTCGAGGTCCTGCTGGACCAGGCCGACGGATTCCGGCACCGCATCGCCGACACCCGGCTGTTGCTCAACGCGGCGCTGGAAGCCGGCGAAACGGTGTTGCTGGAGGGCTCGCAGGGCACGCTGCTCGATGTCGACCACGGCACGTATCCCTATGTGACATCATCGAATCCGACGGCGGGCGGTGCGGCCGTCGGATCCGGCATCGGCCCGACCCGGATCACCACCGTGCTCGGCATCCTCAAGGCCTACACCACCCGCGTGGGTTCCGGCCCGTTCCCCACCGAATTGTTCGACGAGAACGGCGAATACCTGTCGAAGACCGGCGGCGAATTCGGTGTCACCACGGGGCGGCGCCGGCGCTGCGGCTGGTTCGACGCGGTCATCGCCCGCTACGCCACCCGGGTCAACGGCATCACCGACTACTTCCTGACCAAACTCGACGTGCTGTCCAGCCTGGAGACGGTGCCGGTGTGCGTCGGCTATCGGATCGACGGCACCGAGACTCATGAAATGCCAATGACGCAAAGCGATCTGCACCGCGCCGAACCGATCTATGAGGAGCTGCCCGGCTGGTGGGAGGACATCTCGGCAGCGCGCGAATTCGACGACCTGCCGGCCAAGGCCCGCGACTACGTGTTGCGTCTGGAAGAGCTTGCCGGAGCACACGTTTCGTGCATCGGGGTCGGCCCCGGACGTGATCAGACGATCGTGCGCCGCGACATCCTGGCGGGCCGCCCGTGACCCAGCAACCAGAACAAGTCGAGCCGGACCCCAAACAACTCGACCCCGAATACGAGCATCACGGCGGCTTTCCGGAATACGGCCCCGCCAGCCCCGGCGCCGGATTCGGCCGCTTCGTGGAGTCCATGCGCCGGCTGCAGGACCTTGCCGTGTCCGCCGACCCCGGCGACGGCGTCTGGGACGACGCGGCCGATCGTGCCGCGGCGCTGGTGGAGCTGCTGGGCCCGTTCGAAGCCGACGAGGGCAAGGCGCCGGCCGGGCGGACGCCCGACCTGCCCGGCATGGGCAGCCTGCTGCTGCCGCCGTGGACCTTGACGCGGTATGCGCCCGACGGCGTCGAAATGACGGGCTATTTCACCAGGTTTCACGTCGGCGGCAACCACGCGGTGCACGGCGGTGTGCTTCCGCTGCTGTTTGACCACATGTTCGGGATGATCTCGCACGCCGCGGGACGACCGATCAGCCGGACGGCCTTCCTGCACGTCGACTACCGCAAGATCACCCCGATCGATACGCCCTTGGTAGTGCGCGGTCGCGTCACCAGTACCGAGGGACGCAAGGCATTCGTGTCCGCCGAATTGGTCGACGGCGACGACGCGGTGTTGGCCGAAGGCACCGGCCTGATGGTGCGATTGCTCCCGGGCCAGCCCTGAGCTGCGCTTTTGCGCCGCCGACCTATCCTTGTGCAGTGACTGACGGCTTGACCCACGGACCCGCCGACGACGACAAGACGTCGGCGATCGTGGTGGCCCCGCAGGCCGGCGACGCGCGCGCCGGCGGGGACGGCGACGTGCGTCCCCGCGTGATGCTGCTGGGTTCCGACGAGCTCAGCCGGGAGCTGACGATCGCGTTGCGGCGGCTGGGCGCCGAGGTGATCGCGGTCGACGGGTATGCGGGCGCGCCCGCCCACCGCGTCGCCGACCAATCGCTCGTCATCGCCATGACCGACGCCGACGAGCTGTCGGCGGCCTTCCTGCGGCTGCAACCCGACTTCGTGGTGACCGCCGCCGACGCGGTCTCCGTCGACGCCCTCGACGCCCTGGCGACCGGGACACACAACGAGCTCGCCGAAGCGGTGCCCAGCGCCCGCGCCGTGCGGCTCGCCGCCGACCGTGAGGGCCTGCGCCGGCTGGCCGCCGACCAGCTGGGCCTGCCCACGGCGCCGTTCTGGTTCGCCGGATCGGTCGGCGAGCTCGAGGCGGTGGCCGCGCACGCGGGGTATCCGCTGCTGGTCAAACCCGTCAGGGGGCCGGTAGGCCCGGGACGATCGATGGTCGACGGACCCGACGACATCGGGCCCGCCTGGCGGGGTGCCGCGGGCGGTCATGCACAACCGCGGGTGCTGGCCGAAGCGGTGGTCGAGATCGAATTCGACGTCACCCTGTTTGCGGTGCGCAGCGAAGGCGCGCGCGGACCGGTGATCGAGTTCTGCCCGCCGATCGGTCATCGCCGCGCCGAGGCCGGCCTGCTGGAATCCTGGCAACCCCAAGAAATGAGCAGCGCCGCGATGGACGCCGCCAAATCCATCGCCGCGCGGATCGTCAAGGCGCTCGGCGGGCGTGGGGTGTTCGGTGTCGAATTGATGATCAACGGCGATGAGGTGTACTTCAACGACGTCACCGCATACCCACGGCAGAGCGCCTGGGTGACGCTGCGCACCCAGCGGCTGTCGGTGTTCGATCTGCAGGCACGCGCCATTCTCGGCCTGCCGGTGGACACGATCATGATTTCGCCCGGTGCCGCCCACCCGATCCCGCGGACCGACGGGGGCGGGTTTCCCGGCGCCGACGCGCTCAGCGGTGCGCTCGCGGTTCCGGAAGGCGATCTCGTGGTATTCGGGCCACCCGCGGGTGCGGCGCGCGAACTCGGTGTGGCGCTCGCCACAGCGCCGGCCGTGGCGGTGGCGCGGGACCGCGCCCGACAGGTGGCGACCGCGGTGAATATGCGAGACTCACGCGGGTGAGCTACGCAGGAGATATCACGCCGCTCGAGGCATGGAAGATGCTAAGCGACAACCCCCAGGCGGTGCTGGTCGACGTTCGCACCGATGCCGAATGGCGGTTCGTCGGTGTGCCCGATCTGTCCAGCCTCGGCCGGGACGTGGTGTACATCGAATGGAATACGACCGACGGCACGTACAACGAGAACTTCGCGGCCGAGCTGCGGAAACACATACCGCCCGCAGCGGACGACGAAGAGCGGCCCGTGGTCTTCCTGTGTCGCTCGGGCAACCGCTCCATCGGAGCCGCCGAGGTCGCGACCGAGGTCGGCATCACCCCGGCCTACAACGTGCTGGACGGCTTTGAAGGTCATCTCAACGCTCACGGCCATCGCGGTGAAACAGGTTGGCGGGCAATAGGATTGCCCTGGAAGCAGCTATGACCGACGTCCCGTCGGTCCGCATTCCCGAGCCGCTGCCCGACGGCGTCAGCCAGGCCACCACCGGGGTGCGCGGCGGGATCCTGCGGTCCGGCTTCGACGAGACCGCCGAGGCAATGTATTTGACGTCCGGCTACGTCTACGAGTCGGCCGCCGACGCGGAGAAGTCGTTCACCGGCGAAATCGACCGCTTCGTGTACTCCCGATACGGCAACCCCACCGTCTCCATGTTCGAGGAACGGTTGCGGCTGATCGAGGGCGCGCCGGCGGCATTCGCCACCGCAAGTGGCATGGCCGCGGTGTTCACCTCGCTGGGCGCGCTGCTGGCCGCCGGGGACCGGTTGGTCGCCTCCCGCAGCCTGTTCGGATCGTGTTTCGTGGTGTGCAACGAGATCCTGCCGCGTTGGGGCGTGGAGACGGTGTTCGTCGACGGTGACGACCTCGCGCAGTGGGAGCGGGCGCTGTCGGTGCCCACCGCGGCGGTGTTCTTCGAGACGCCGTCGAATCCGATGCAGTCGCTGGTCGACATCGCCGCCGTCACCGAACTGGCCCATGCCGCGGGGGCAAAAGTGGTGCTGGACAACGTGTTTGCCACGCCGCTGCTACAGCAGGGCATTCCGCTGGGAGTCGACGTGGTGGTGTACTCGGGCACCAAGCACATCGACGGTCAGGGCCGGGTGCTGGGTGGCGCCATTCTGGGCGACAAGGAATACATCGACGGTCCGGTGCAGAAGCTGATGCGCCACACCGGTCCGGCGATGAGCGCCTTCAACGCCTGGGTGTTGCTGAAAGGCCTTGAGACGCTGGCGATTCGCGTCGAACATGCCAATTCGTCGGCGCAGCGGATCGCGGAATTCCTGGAGTCGCATCCGGCGGTGAGCTGGGTGCGCTATCCCTACTTGACGTCGCACCCTCAGTACGATCTGGCCAAACGTCAGATGACCGGGGGCGGCACCGTGGTCACCTTCGCGCTCGACTGCGCGGAAAGCGCGGCCAAGCAACGGGCCTTCGACGTGCTCGACAAGCTGCAGCTGATCAACATTTCCAACAACCTGGGCGATGCCAAATCGCTTGTCACCCACCCGGCGACGACGACGCACCGGGCTATGGGCCCCGAGGGCCGCGCCGCGATCGGGCTGGGCGACAACGTGGTTCGCATCTCGGTCGGGCTGGAAGGCGCCGACGACCTGATCGCGGACATCGATCGGTCGCTGAGCTAGCCGGCTTGCCTTTCGGCGGCATCGGCGCGCTCGGCCGCGGCCAGCGCCCCTTCCTCCGCGTGTGCCTGCATCCAGTTCGTCACCACCCTGGCGTAGACCATCTGGCTGGTGATGGCCATCTGACCGCGGGTGCGCCCCAGGAAGGAGATACCCCAGGCGAACATCGCCGCGATGCGATTGCGGTGGCCGATCAGGTAATACAGGTGCAGCACCAGCCAGGCCAGCCACGCGATGAAGCCGCCGAACTCCAGCTTGCCGACTTGCGCCACGGCGCTGAATCGGGACACCGTCGCCATGCTGCCCTTGTCGAAGTACTTGAACGGCTTGCGATTTGCCGGGTCGTCTTGGCCCTTGAGTCCGTGCTTGATCGCCGTCGTCGCGTAGTGCGCCCCCTGGATCGCGCCTTGCGCCATCCCGGGCACGCCCTGCATCGACATCAGATCACCGATGACGAAGACGTTCGGGTGTCCCTTGACGGTGAGATCGGGTTCCACGATCACCCGCCCGGCACGGTCGACTTCGGTTCCATCGGACTGGTCGGCGATCATCTTGCCCAGCGGGCTGGCCTGCACCCCGGCCGCCCATACCTTGCAGGCGCATTCGATCCGCCGTTCACCGCCGTCCTTGTCCCTGATGGTGATGCCCTTGTAGTCGACGGCGCTCACCATCGCGTTGAGCTGGATCTCGACGTCCATCTTCTCCAGCCGGCGTTGCGCCTTGAGGCCCAGCTTCTTTCCCATCGGCGGCAGCACCGCCGGGGCCGCGTCGAGCAGGATCACCCGGCAATCGCTGGGTTTGATGGTGCGAAACGCCCCGGCGAGCGTGCGCTCGGCGAGTTCGACGATCTGTCCGGCCACCTCGACGCCCGTCGGCCCGGCGCCGACCACGACGAAGGTCAGGCGCCGTTCCCGCTCGGCCGGGTCGGTGGCGACCTCGGCCGCCTCGAACGCGCCCAGGATGCGGCCGCGCAGCTCGAGCGCGTCGTCGATGGTCTTCATGCCGGGCGAGAAGGTGGCGAACTGGTCGTTGCCGAAGTAAGAGGTCTGCGCGCCCGCGGCCACGATGAGGCTGTCGTACGGGGTCACGGTCTCCATGTCGATCAACTTCGACGTGACGGTCTGCGCCTTGAGGTCGATCGCGTTGACCTCCCCCAGCAGCACCCGGACATTCTGTTGTTTGCGCAGGATCAACCGGGTCGTCGGGGCGATGTCGCCCTCGGACAGGATCCCCGTCGCCACCTGATACAGCAGCGGCTGGAACAGGTGCGTGGTCGTTTTGGAGATCAGCGTGATGTCCACGTCGGCCCGTTTGAGCGCCTTGGCCGCGGTCAGGCCGCCGAATCCGCTTCCGATGATGACCACGCGATGGCGTGACATAGCTACCCCTTTCACTTCCCTCAACCCTATGTTGTCGGAAGCACCTTCTATAATCGAACGTATGTTCGAAGGGCTGGACGACGGCGTCGTGGTCGATGCGATCACCGCCGCGGCCCGCGCGCAGAACGCCGAGTGCGCGCGTGAATTGGCGGCGATCGGCGAGCTGTACGCGCGCCGGGCGCCGGCCGACGACGCCGACCGGTTCAATTGGGCCGTCGACGGCCACGAGAACGTGGTGGCCGAGGTGGCCGCCGCGATGCGCGTCAGCCGAGGCCGGGCCGCGGCTCGCCTGCGGTACGCGATTGCGTTGCGCGAGCGCCTGCCCCGCGTGGCAGAGGTATTCGCCCGGGGCGACATTGATTTCCGGCTGATAGCGGCCGTGGTATACCGCACCGAGTTGGTCGAAGATCCCGAGCTAGTCGCGAGGTTGGACGCGACGGTAGCGAGGCATGCCCCGAGCTGGATGCGGATGTCCGCGCCGAAAGTCGTTGAGCGTATCGACATGTGGGTTGCGCGGTTCGACCCGGCCGGTCTGCGGGCCCCGGGCGTTCGCACCGAGGATCGTTATGTCGAGTTTCTGCCGGCGGCTCCCGGGCTCGCCGGGTTCTATGCGCAGCTGCACTCCACCGACGGGGCCGCGTTGGATCGCGCCCTCGACGAGCTGGCCGCTACCGTCTGCCGGGACGACCCGCGGACCAAAAAGCAGCGGCGCGCCGACGCGCTGGGTGCGCTGGCCGCCGGGTTGGACGGGCTGCGTTGCCATTGCGGTACAGCGGATTGCGCTGCCGCACAACGGGAGCCGGGCACCAGTGTGGTCATTCATGTGCTAGCCGAAGAGGCGGCGGTCAAAGGCGACTCGCAGGCTCCGGCATACCTACCAGGGTTCGGCCCCGTGCCGGCGCCGCTGCTGCGCGATCTGGCTGCTTCCGCCAAGATCAAGTCGCTGCCGATTGCGCGGGCGAAGTCGGAAGCCGGTTACCGACCTTCTGCGGCGTTGGCCGAATTCGTCCGGTTCCGCGATCTGACATGCCGATTCCCCGGTTGCGACGCGCCGGCTGAGGTTTGCGATATCGACCACACCGTGCCGTTTCCGCTCGGTCCCACCCACCCGTCGAACCTCAAACTCCTGTGTCGCTACCACCACCTGCTCAAGACCTTCTATACCGATTGGCGCGATCTCCAGTTGCCCGACGGAACGGTGGTGTGGACGTCTCCGTCCGGTCGCACGTACACCACGAAACCGTTTGGTGCTCTGCTGTTTCCGGCGCTGGCCCTCCCGACCGGAGCGCTGACCCCGCCGACTTGCATGCCAGCGCCGCAGCCCAACCGCGGAGTGATGATGCCGCTGCGACGACGAACCCGCGCCCAAGACCGCGCCGCCCGCATCGGCTGGGAACGCGGCATCAACGAAGCCCGAATGGCGGCCGACCCGCCGCCGTTCTAGCGCGGATATCGAAAGCGCTTGTGGCGTAGGGGTACTGCGCCGAACGGAACCATCGCGCCCTTACACTATTTGGTCATGAGATTGCGGATCGTCGGTCTGGTGGTCGTGTTCGTTGCGGCCTATATCACCACGATGACGCTCTACGCGAGGTCCGGTTGTGGCTGTCCCATTCAACTTACTCAGGGTCAGCCCGCTGCCGACGGAACCACGGTGACCATCAACTTCGATGAACTGCAGTCGGTGAAGGGCGTCCTCAACGCCAACGTGACGGTTACGCCCGGGCCCGACCTGCTGGATCAGCGAACCGGGGGCCTCAAGGAGGACCTCGGTGTCCGGGTCCACTCCGCGGCAATGCCCACCAAACGCGAGTGGTCGAAGGGCACGGTGCCGGGCGTCTTTTCGGTTGCACTGCCCGTTGTCGGTGACCCTTCGGACTGGCCCTTCGATCGCTACGACTCCGGACCAGTCACAGTCGATCTGTTCCGCGGCGCCGCGGAAGTACCGGAACGGACTTGGGTCAAATTCGTTGACCGCGTTCCGGGCTGGCGGCTCGACATTCCCGTTGGTAGTAAAGCCGGTGTGCCCGAACCCTACCGGGTCGAGCTGCATCGGTCGCCGAGCACCGCGGTGTTCGCTGCCGTGATGGTCGCGGTGTTGATCGCGCTTGCCGGAGTAGGTGTCTGGGTTGCGGCGCAGACTGCGCGCGATCGGCGACTATTCCAACCGCCGATGACAACCTGGTATGCGGCAATGCTTTTTGCGGTGATACCGCTGCGCAATGCCCTTCCGGACGCACCGCCGCTGGGGTCCTGGATCGATGTCTCGGTCGTGCTTTGGGTCATCGTCGCATTGGTCGGCTCGATGCTGCTGTACCTGTCCTGCTGGTGGCGACACCTAAAGCCCGACATCGTCGACACGCCAACGGTTTAGAACGGCCAGGCGCCCGCATTCGTCTTGTACTTGCCGTTGAGCTGGCTGCAGAAGTCGTCAGCCGTACCAGCGAGCAAGATGTAATAGGCTTCGCCGCCGCGACTTTCGAAGGAGTTGGGGGTGGTCCAGCCGTTGTCGCACATCGACGTCTGGTTGCCGGTGGTGGGCCTGCGCCAATTCGTTTTGGCGCAGCTCGCAAGGGCGTCGACGTTGCCGGCGGTGCTCTTCGCGGCGACCAGCATCGCGCCGCCCCACAGGCCGTCGTTGCGCCGGTAGGCGCGCGCCCCGAATCCGGCATTGTTGGTCTGGCAGGCCAGCGCGCGGCGCAGCAGTCCGAAGGGCGCGGCGAGCTGCGCATTGCTGACCGCGGCGGCGGCCGTGATGAACTGGGCCGCGTCCGAGCCGTCTACCTCTTGGACATTCGGATTCCCGAGACTCGTCAACTGCTGCGCGATCCCGGCATTGTTGCCGCCGCCGATGATCGCTCCGCCCCCGCCGGACGTCATCGCGGGCAGCGTGACATCGGCGGTCGCCGTTGGTATCTGAGCCACAGCACTCAGCGACAGCACACCCGCCGCAATAGCCGCGCCAATGCGAAGCGCCATGGTTCCCAAGGTTACCGACCGGCCGCCCTCAGCGGAAGGCGTCGCTGCCGGTGAACGCCTGGCCGAGCACCAGCTGGTGCATCTCTGGAGTGCCCTCGTACGTCAGCACCGACTCCAGGTTGACCATGTGCCGGATCACGGGATACTCCAGCGATATCCCGTTGCCGCCCAATATGGTTCGAGCATCCCGGCAGATTTTGAGCGCCTCACGGGTGTTGTTGAGCTTGCCGAAGCTGACCTGTTCGGGCCGCAGCCCGACGCTGTCCTTGAGGCGG
Source organism: Mycobacterium sp. SP-6446 (assembly GCF_001954045.1). Lineage (NCBI taxonomy): Bacteria > Bacillati > Actinomycetota > Actinomycetes > Mycobacteriales > Mycobacteriaceae > Mycobacterium > Mycobacterium sp. SP-6446. Next base: position 60,428 of record NZ_MBEM01000140.1, read on the forward strand.
CCGAGGTGCAGCGACAGCAGCTGGCCCTTGTGCAGCTCGACCGCCATGTCGACGAGTTTCGCCTGGGTCAACTGGAATCCGGCGATCGGACGGCCGAATTGGGTGCGCTGCGTGGCGTAATCCAGTGCGGATTGCCAGGCCGCTCGGGCCGCTCCCATCGATCCCCAGATGATCCCGTAGCGCGCCTCGGACAGGCAGGACAGCGGCCCCCGCAGCCCCTTCGCCTCGGGCAGCATCGCGTCGGCGGGCAGTCGCACGTCGTCGAGCACCAGTTCGCTGGTGATCGATGCCCGCAGCGACAGCTTGTGGTGAATCGTGTTCGCGGCGAAGCCGGGTGTCTTGGTGGGGACGATGAACCCGCGGATCCCGTCGTCGGTGGCGGCCCACACGACCGCGACGTCGGCGACCGAGCCGTTGGTGATCCACAGCTTGCGACCGTTGATCACCCAGTCCGCACCATCGCGCCGCGCAGTGGTTTTCATCGCCGCGGGGTCGGATCCGACGTCGGGTTCGGTCAACCCGAAGCAGCCGAGCAGCTCGCCCGCGGCCATGCCGGGCAGCCACTGCTGCTTTTGTTCCTCCGAGCCGAAGTTCCAGATCGCGAACATCGCCAGCGATCCCTGCACCGAGACCATCGACCGAATGCCGGAGTCGGCGGCCTCCAGCTCGGTACAGGCCAGGCCGTAGTGCACGGCCGACGCCCCGCCACAGCCGTAGCCGTGCAGGTGCATGCCGAGCAGCCCGAGCTGGCCGAACTGCTCGGCGAGCTCGCGGACCGGCAGGTCGCCGATCTCGAACCACTCCGCCACGTGGGGGAGGACGTGTTCGGCGCAGAACTTCCTGGTGGTGTCGCGCACCGCGATCTCGTCGCTCGACAGGGATGCGTCGAGGCCGAGCGGGTCGTATCGGTCGAAGGCGGGAGGCGCATCAGTGCTCATGGGGCCAGCCTGCCACTAACCAGCCATCGTGAGACCACCGCTGACGCTGATCACCTGTCCGGTGATGAACGACGCGGCGTCGGAGGCAAAGAACAGCACCGGTGCCGCGACCTCTTCGGGACGCGCCAGACGGCGGAACGGAATCGCTTTGACCAGCGCCTCTTTCAGCTTCTCGGGCTGTGCGTGAAACAGCGGTGTGTCGGTCGGGCCTGGACACACGCAGTTGACGGTGATCCGATGGCGGGCCATTTCCCGGGCCAGGGACTTGCTCAGCGCGATAACGCCGCCCTTTGCGCCGGCATAGATAGATTCACCCGAGCTGCCGACGCGGCCGGCGTCGCTGGCCAAGTTGATCACCCGTCCGCCCGCGTGGGTCTCGATCATCGCGGGCAGGAACGCACCGCACACATGCACTGGACCCAAGTAGTTGATCGCTACCACTTTGGCCGCGAATTCCGGTGTGGCATTGAGGAATTGGTCGGTGCGGTCCCAACCGGCGGCATTGACGACGATGTTGGGCACCCCTACCTCGTCGTGTGTGCGGTCACGCAAGGCGTCGACTTGGGCAGGATCGGCGACATCCACCGGCAGCGCGGTGATCAGCTCAGGTTGCTCCGCCGCGGTGGCCGCTGCGGTCGACTCGTCGAGATCGGCGGCGACGACCCGGTTGCCCTGGGCGGCGAATCCCAGGGCGATCGCCCTGCCGATGCCCGATCCGGCGCCGGTCACTAGCGCCAGTCTGCCGGGATGTGAATGGCCAATCACTGCCGACGAAATCTAGGTTCACCACGGCGTTGGGGTCAAGGACGGCCGCCGCGCCCGGTAGTCTCGCTGCATGCAACGGCTGGCCTGGCTGGGCATCGACGTAGTCGCTGTGCTGGTGTTCTGCGCCCTCGGACGCCGCAGCCACGCCGAAGGGCTCACCATCGGGGGCGTCGCGACGACGGCATGGCCGTTTCTCACCGGAACCGTCATCGGGTGGCTGGTCTCCCGGGCTTGGCAGCGCCCGACGGCCGTGGTTCCCACCGGGGTGGTCGTGTGGTTGTGCACGGTGGCGGTGGGCATGCTGCTGCGCAAGGCCAGCTCGGCCGGGGTGGCGGCGACTTTCGTACTGGTCGCGGCATCGGTCACCGCGGTCCTGCTGCTCGGTTGGCGAGCCGCCGTCGGGCTGACCGCGCGGCACGGCGCAAACCGACGATGACACGGACCGACGACGACACCTGGAATCCGGCCACCGGCGTCGGAATGACCGCGACGTTCGGCGCCGTCGCGAGGGCGGTGGGCACCAACAAGGGGCTCATCAACGACCCGTTCGCCGAGCACCTGGTTCGTGCCGCGGGCGTGGATTACTTCACCAGGTTGATCGAGGACCAGCGGTACGCCGATGACGCCGGCAGATCGCCCGTAGTTACCGGGCTCATCGATGTCCTTGCGGCACACACGCGATTCGTGGACGAATACCTCGCCGAGGCCGGGAAGGCCGGCATACGACAAGTGGTGAACCTGGGGTGCGGGATGGACACCCGGCCGTATCGGCTGTGGTGGCCATCGGGGACCACGGTGTATGAAATCGATCAGCCGGAAATCGTGGATTTCACGACAGACGTGCTACGCGGGCTGGGCGCCGAACTGACCGCGAACCGCCGCGCGATCGGCATCGATCTTCGTGAGGATTGGCTGGACGGGCTGCGGCGTGTGGGTTTTGACGCCTCCCAACGCACGGTATGGGTTGCCGAGGGGCTGTTGGTTGGGTACCTGGCGCCCGACGCACAGAATCGGTTACTCGAAACACTCACGGCGGCCAGCGCTACCGGTAGCCGGCTCGCCGCCGATCACATGCCCACGTGGACCCCCACGCAGTTGGAGGAGGGGCGGGCGTTTATGGATATCTGGCGCCAGGAGGGGCTGGACGTCGATCTGGCCGGGCTGACCTATTCAGGCGAATACCGCTATGTTCCCCAGCATCTGGCGGCCCGCGGCTGGGAAACGGTCGAGCGGAAGGTCGCGGATTTATTCGCCCCGATCGGAATGGCCGGCCGGTGGCGCGGCAGCCCGGAAGACGAGGCGATCACCCCGCGGTACGTCACCGCCACCCGGTCCCGGGCGCGCGGTTGAGCCCTGGCCGGAATGCATCCACGGGGCAGGCGTTAGACAGTTAGGTGATGCCCAGTTCCCAGCTCCGGTTCGTAGCCGCCGCCCAGGATGACCCCCTGGCGCAGCCGCTGCTCGCCGAGCTGGCCGTCGAATACGCGCAGCGATACGGCGGTACACCGAGCGCGCACCTGTCCTGGCTGCCGGTGCCGCCCGCGGAGCTGGCCGCGCCGGACGGCGGCCTGCTGATCGGCGTGCTGGACGGCGTGCCGGTGACGGGCGGCGCGTTCCGGCGTTTCGACGACGAGACCGCCGAACTCAAGCGGATCTGGACCGACCGCGCGCATCGGCGCTGCGGCTACGCGAAGGCGCTGCTGGCGGCGCTGGAGGCGGAGACCGCGACGCGCGGCTACCGCCGGCTGTACCTGATCACCGGCAACCGCCAGCCCGAGGCCGAGGCGCTGTACGACGCGACCGGGTACACCCGGGTGGAGGCCGAGCCGATTCCGTCCTGGGGACCGTTTCATCCCATCGCGTTCGAGAAGATCCTCGCGTGGGGACCCGCATGACCGCTCCGTTGCATCTGGCGGTCGCACTCGACGGGTACGGCTGGCACCCGCAGGCCTGGCGTTCCACGCTGGCGTCCGATCCCGACACCCCATCGGTGCTGAGCGGCGGCTACTGGTCTCACCTGGCGGCCACCGCCGAGCGCGGGCTGCTCGACTTCCTCACCATCGACGACACGTTGATGCCGCAAATCGGACGGGGCGAGCGCATCCATCCCGATCGCCTGGCCGGCCGCGGCGACGCCGTGTTGATCGCGGCCCGCATCGCTCCCGCGACGCGCCACATCGGGCTGGTTCCGGTGGCCACCGTGACCCACACCGAGCCGTTTCATATCTCCAAAGCCATTGCCACCCTTGACTTTGTGTCGCGCGGCCGGGCGGGCTGGCAACCGCGGGTCAGCGTCACCGCACACGAGGCCGCGCTGTTCGGCCGGCGGAACGCGGCCCAGATTCCGCTATCGCCTCTCTTTGAAGAGGCCACCGAGTACGTCGACGTCGTGCGGCGGTTATGGGATAGCTGGGAGGACGACGCGATCATCCGCGACGTGGCCACCGGGCGCTACGTCGACACGGACAAACTGCACTACATCGACTTCGCCGGCAAGCACTTCTCCGTCAAGGGGCCGTCGATCACGCCGCGACCGCCGCAGGGTCAGCCGGTGGTCGCCGCGCTGGCGCACGCCGGCCCCGTCTACGAATTCGCCGCCGCCACAGCCGACCTCGTGTTCATCACGCCCACCGACGAGGCGTCGGTCCGCGGCATCCTCGGCGAGGTACGCGCGGGGGGCGGCACCGGGCTGAAGGTGTTCGCCGATGTGGTGGTGTCCTTCGACGGTAACGGGGACTTCCGGTCCGACGCGCTCGTCTTCTCCGGCAGCGCAACGGAATTGGTGGACTTGCTCGTGGAATGGCAGCGGCTGGGCATCGACGGTGCGCGGCTGCGTCCGGCGATCAACGCCACCGACCTCCCGGTGATCGTCGACGAGGTGGTGCCGCTGCTGCAGCGGACCGGACGGTTCCGCGACGGCTATCGGGACGGCGAAACGCTGCGCGCGCGCCTCGGCCTCCCGGTCGCCGTCAACCGGTACACGGCGGTCAGCCGATGAACGGGGTTCCCATCTCGATCCTGGATCTCGCGCCGGTCAGCGAAGGCGGCGACGTCGCGACGGCGTTGCGCAACACCATCGAGCTGGCCCAGCGGGCGGAGGAGTGGGGTTATCGCCGCTTCTGGATCGCCGAGCATCATTTCGTCGCCGTCGCCAGTGCGGCACCGGCGGTGCTCATCGGACAAATCGCGGCCGCTACCAACACGATTCGGGTGGGGTCGGGCGCGGTGCAGCTCAGCCACACCACGGCCGCAGCGGTGGTCGAGAGCTTCGGCATGCTGGACGCGTTCTACCCGGGCCGCATCGACCTCGGCTTGGGCCGCTCGGCCCAGCGACGAATATCGAAGCCGAGAGGGCCGCGACCCCCAAGGCCTGAACCGTCGCGCGAATGGCGCGAGGTCGACGGGGTGGTGATCCCGCCACCGTTCGACCTGCGGGGGTTGCTGGGCAGCGGCCGGGTGAAGGCGAGCATGTCGGTCCTGCAGCAGCCCGAGGCGGTCGCGCCCGACTTCGAAGAGCAACTCGGCGACATCATCGCCATGCTCGCGGGCACCTACGAGGTCGACGGCTTCGACCTGCATGCGGTGCCCGGCGAGGGCGCGGCGCTCACGCCGTGGATCTTCGGCAGCAGCAGGGGACGCAGCGCCAAGGTGGCCGGCGCGCTAGGCCTTCCGTTCGTCGCCAGCTACCACATCACCCCCGCCACCGCGCTGGACGCCATCGACGCCTACCGGGACGCCTTCGTGCCGTCGGCGGCATTGGCGCGGCCCTATGTCGTGGTGTCGGCCGACATCGTGGTGGCCGACGACAGCGCCACGGCCAAACAGCTGGCGTCCAGCTACGGCCAATGGGTGTACTCGATTCGGGCCGGGGGCGGGGCCATCCCGTATCCCGATCCCGACCACTGCCCGCCGCTGACCGACGAACAACTGGCCGTGGTAAAAGACCGGATAGCAACGCAATTCGTGGGAAATCCGGACGAAGTCGCCGAGCGGCTGCACACCCTGCAGCGGGCCACCGACGCCGACGAACTCGTCATCACCTCGGTGACCCACCGCCACACGGACCGCCTGCGCTCCCATGAGCTCATCGCCAAACGATGGGGCCTGGCCGGATGAGCGTTCGGGAAGGCAAGCAGCGCAAGCCCATTCATCTGGCCGCTCATTTCCCGGGGGTCAACAACACCACCGTGTGGACCGATCCCAGCGCGGGCAGCCAGATCGAATTCGACTCGTTCGTGCACCTGGCCCGCACCGCCGAGCGCGGGTTGTTCGACTTCTTCTTCCTGGCCGAGGGGCTGCGGCTGCGCGAGCACCGCGGCCGGATCTACGACCTGGACGTGGTGGGCCGGCCGGACACCTTCACCGTGCTCGCGGCCCTGGCGGGCGTCACCGAACGGATCGGGCTGACCGGCACGATCAACACCACCTTCAACGAACCATTCGAAGTGGCAAGGCAATTCGCAACCCTCGATCACCTGTCCGGCGGCCGCGCCGGATGGAACATCGTCACGTCGTCGGACGCCTTCACCGGCGCCAACTTCCGGCGTGGGGGATTTCTCCAGCACGCCGACCGCTACCTGCGCGCCGAGGAGTTCGTTACCGTCGCCCGTAAGTTCTGGGACAGCTGGGAAGCCGATGCCGTGCTGGCCGACGTCCAGGCCGGGAGCTACGTCGACCCGGACCGGATCCACAGCGTCGAACACATCGGCCCGCAGTTCGAGGTGCGCGGCTTCGCGACGCTGCCCGCCGGCCCGCAGGGCCATCCGATCCTGCTGCAGGCCGGCGACTCCGACGACGGCCGAGCATTCGGCGCCCGGCACGCCGACGCCCTGTTCACCCTGCATTCGTCGCTGGAAAACGGGCAGCGCTACTACGCCGACGTCAAGGGACGGGCCACGTCCTATGGCCGAGACCCCAACCGGCTCAAGGTTTTTCCGGCGGCGACGTTCGTCATCGGCGACACCGACGCCGAGGCCGAGGAGAAAGCCCGCCACATCCGCTATCAGCAAGTCAGCGGCGCGACGGCCATCGCGATGCTCGAGCAGGTGTGGGGCCGCGAGCTCTCGGACCACGATCCGGACGGGCCGCTACCCGATTTCGATCCGGTCGTGGACAGCGACATCACCCAGGGGCGGGTGCGCCACGGTGACCCGGTCGCGGTGGCCCGCCGCTATCGCGAGCGCGCCGCGGCCGACAACCTGTCGATCCGCGAACTCGTCATCGCCGTCACCAGCCGGCAGCAGTTCGTCGGCACCCCCGCCCGAATCGCCGACGAGATCGACCTCTACATCCAGGCCAATGCCTGCGACGGGTTCATCCTGGTGCCCCACCTGACACCGCATGGTTTGGACGAGTTCGTCGATCGCGTGGTCCCACTTTTGCAGGAGCGCGGCGCGTTTCGCACCGGGTACAGCGGCGAAACGCTGCGCGATCACCTTGGGCTTACTTGTGATACGCGTCGTCCTGGATGACCTTGACTCCGCGCCAGCCCCAGTAGACGCAGTGGCGCTGGATCAGGCCGTCGGCGATCTCCATGACCTCGACGAAATCCATCTGCTCGCCATCGGGTGTAGCGCGGGGGTACTCGAAGATCATCGTTCGGCTGCCATCGGTGAGGAACCCGGTGCGGTAGTAGGTGCGTAACGGCGGCTTTCGTGCGGCGACCCGTTCGAGCAGCGGCCGCAACTCGTCGTGCCCGCGGCATATCCCGCTTTCGGTGCCCATCGTCAGCGGAACCGCCGGGCTCTCCAGGACCGCGTCGGGAGCGTAGAGCGCGAGTAGCGCCTCCACGTCGTCGTTGCTGAGCGCCTCGTCCCAGTCGTGGTAGATCCGTTCGGCGGATTGCTGAAAACTTTCGTTGTTTGACATGCCCCTCCTTTCATTGCGCCAGCGCGAGTGCCCGATCGGTCGCCTCACGGATGGGGCCGCGCCACACGTCGCCGTGACCGGGCAGCAGCGCCGCCGTATCCAGTAGGGCGAGCGCGCTCAGGCTGCGCAGGCAATTCTGTTGGCTGTGGCTGAATACCGCCGGTAGCAGCTGCGGCCCGCTGTGCCGCAGCAACGGGTGGCCGGTGATCAGCGCGTCGCCGCTGGCCAGCACGCCGTCGACGACATACGAGCAATGCCCGCTGGTGTGGCCAGGCGTGGAAATGGCCATCGGGTGACCGGGCAGGCCGGCGGCCGTCTCGGCGGTCAGCGGCTGCGTGGTCGGGATGCCGTCGCGGGTCAGGCCGCCGCTGCGGACCACGTGGAGGCCCCAGACCGCCCACCGCGGCCGCCAAATGCGCAGGGCGACATCGAGAATCGACACCTGTTCCAGGTACTCCCGCTTGGCGTGGCCCACTTCGTCGGCGTGGCAGTACACCGGCGTGCCGTGCTGGCTGGCGAACCAGATGGCCGAGCCCAGGTGGTCGATGTGCGCGTGCGTCAGCAGGATGGCGCGAACATCGCCCGCGCCGTAGCCCAGCTGCCGCAGCGAGGCCAGCACCGCCTCCCGGTCGCCGGGATAACCGGCGTCGATCAACATGACGCCGGTCCCGTCGACGACCACGGTCCAGTTAACGGCCGGGCCCTGGGCGAGGTACACGCTGTCGGTGACCTGGACAAGGTTCGGTGCCGGTCCCATGCCCCCCGAGTTTAGGAGCGGCTGGAGGAGTAGAAATAACTGGTGGCCGAACTGAAACTTGGATACAAAGCCTCCGCTGAACAATTCGCACCGCGCGAGCTCGTCGAACTGGCTGTCGCCGCCGAAGCGCATGGCATGGACAGCGCCACTGTCAGTGATCACTTCCAGCCGTGGCGGCACAAGGGCGGGCATGCGCCGTTTTCGCTGGCGTGGATGACCGCCGTCGGCGAACGCACCGAACGGCTCGTCCTGGGCACCTCGGTGCTCACCCCGACCTTCCGGTACAACCCCGCCGTCATCGCCCAGGCCTTCGCGACGATGGGCTGCCTGTACCCGAACCGGATCTTCCTCGGTGTCGGCACCGGCGAGGCCCTCAACGAGATCGCCACCGGATACGAGGGCGAGTGGCCGGAGTTCAAGGAGCGCTATGCGCGGCTGCGCGAGTCGGTGCGGCTGATGCGCGAACTGTGGCTCGGCGACCGCGTCGACTTCGAGGGCGAGTACTACAAGACCAAGGGCGCCTCGATCTACGACGTGCCCGAGGGCGGGATCCCGATCTACATCGCCGCGGGTGGACCGCAGGTGGCCAAGTACGCCGGCCGGGCCGGCGACGGGTTCATCTGCACCTCCGGCAAGGGCGAAGAGCTCTACAAGGACAAGCTGATCCCCGCGATGCGCGAGGGCGCCGAAGCGGCGGGCAAGAACCCCGACGACATCGACCGGATGATCGAGATCAAGATCTCCTACGACACCGACCCCGAACTGGCACGGGAGAACACCCGGTTCTGGGCGCCACTGTCGCTGACCGCCGAGCAGAAGCACAGCATCGACGATCCCATCGAGATGGAGAAGGCCGCCGACGCGCTGCCCATCGAGCAGATCACCAAGCGCTGGATCGTGGCGTCGGACCCCGACGAGGCCGTCGAAAAGGTCGGCCAGTACGTGCAATGGGGCCTCAACCACTTGGTGTTCCATGCGCCCGGGCACGACCAGCGCCGATTCCTGGAGCTCTTCGAAAAGGACCTGGCGCCCAGGTTGCGGCGACTTGGCTGAAACCTCCGCGATCTACATCGCGGCGCCCGAGCCCGAGACCGGCAAGTCGACGATCGCGCTGGGGCTGCTCAACCGACTGACCGCGACCGTCGCCAAAGTTGGTGTGTTCCGGCCGATTGCCCGCCACGACGGCGACCGGGACTACATCCTGGAATTGCTGCTGACGCGCACCACCGCGGGGCTGCCCTACGAGCGGTGCATCGGCGTCACGTACCAGCAGCTGCACGCCGACACCGACGCCGCCATCGCCACCATCGTCGACGCCTACCACGCGATGGCGCAGGCGTGCGACGCGGTGGTGATCGTCGGCAGCGACTACACCGACGTCGCGACCCCCGCCGAGCTCTCGGCCAATGCCCGGATCGCGGTCAACCTCGGCGCACCGGTGCTGCTGACGGTGAGCGGAAAGGGTCGCAGCCCAACCGAAGTCGCCAGCGTCGTCACCCTCTCCCTCGCCGAGCTACTCGCCCAGCGCGCCCACACCGCCGCGGTCGTCGCCAACCGCTGCGAGCCCAAGGAGCTGGGCGCCGTCGCGGAAGCACTGCGCTCATTCGTCCCGCCCAGCTATGTGGTGCCGGACGATCCGCTGCTGTCGGCGCCGACCGTGGCCGAATTGCAGCAGGCGGTGGGCGGCACGCTGGTCAGCGGAGACGCCGAGCTGGTGGGACGTGAGGCCATGAACGTGCTGGTGGCCGGGATGACGGCGGACCACGTGCTGGAACGGCTCCGCGACGCCACGGCGGTGATCACACCCGGCGACCGCTCCGACGTCGTGCTGGCCGTCGCGAGCGCCCATGCGGCCGAAGGCTTTCCGTCACTGTGCTGCCTAATCCTCAACGGCGGATTCGACCTGCACCCCTCGATCTCGGCGCTGGTGTCGGGCCTGCGGCTGCGGCTACCCATCATCGCCACCGAGCTCGGCACCTACGACACGGCCAGCGCGGTCGCCTCGGCGCGCGGCCGGGTCACCGCCACGTCGCAGCGCAAGATCGACACGGCCGTGGAGCTGATGGAGCGGCACGTCGATATCGCGGATCTGCTGGCGCAGCTTGCCATTCCGATCCCGACGGTCACCACGCCGCAGATGTTCACCCACCAGCTGTCGCAGCAGGCGCGCTCGGATCGCAAGCGCATCGTGCTGCCCGAGGGCGACGACGACCGGATCCTCAAGGCGGCCGGACGGGTGCTCAAACGGTGCATCGCCGACCTCACCATCCTGGGTGACGAGACCAGAATCCGGTTGCGCTCGGCCGAACTCGGGGTCGACTTGAGCGCGGCCAAGATCGTCGACCCAGACGACGAGGACCTGCGAAACCGGTTCGCCGAACAGTACGCCGAGTTACGCAAGGCGAAGGGCATCACCGTCGAGCAGGCGCACGAGATGATGCACGACGTCTCGTATTTCGGCACCATGCTGGTGTACAACGGCATGGTGGACGGCATGGTGTCCGGTGCCGCCCACACCACGGCGCACACCGTTCGCCCGGCGTTCGAGATCATCAGGACCGCTCCGGACGTCTCCACCGTGTCGAGCATCTTTCTGATGTGCCTGCCCGATCGGGTACTGGCCTACGGTGACTGCGCGATCGTCCCGGATCCCACGCCCGAACAGCTCGCCGACATCGCGATCAGCTCGGCGCGCACCGCGGCCCAGTTCGGCATCGACCCGAAAGTGGCCATGCTGTCCTATTCCACCGGCAATTCGGGTAGCGGCGCCGATGTCGACAAGGTCAGGGCAGCAACGGAATTGGTGCGTGCGCGGGATCCGCAGCTGCCGGTCGAGGGCCCCATCCAGTACGACGCCGCGATCGAACCCTCGGTCGCGGCCACCAAGCTGCATGACTCGCCGGTCGCCGGTCACGCCACCGTGCTGATCTTTCCCGACCTCAACACCGGCAACAACACCTATAAGGCGGTGCAGCGCAGCGCCGGGGCGATCGCGATCGGGCCGGTACTGCAGGGCCTGCGCAAACCCGTCAACGACTTGTCCCGGGGCGCGCTGGTCGAGGACATCGTCAATACCATTGCCATCACCGCGATTCAGGCGCAGGGCGTGCACGATGGCCGATAACGCGGTCCTGGTGATCAACGCCGGCTCGTCGTCGCTGAAATACCAGCTGGTCGACCCCGATTCCGGCGCGGCCCGCGCGACCGGCAACGTTGAGAGCATCGGCGAGCCGTCGTCTCGGGTCGCCGACCATGAGGAGGCGTTGCGCCTGGCGTTCGAGCACCTGGCCGAGGGCGGCATAGACCTCAAGTCGTGCGGGCTGCTGGCCGTCGGACACCGGGTCGTGCACGGAGGCAACAAATTTCATGCTCCGACGTTGGTTGACGACGCGGTTCTCGCCGACCTCGACGCGCTATCGGAGCTTGCCCCGCTGCACAATCCACCCGCGGTGCGGGGAATCAAGGTGGCACGAAAGCTGCTGCCGGATGTTCCGCACGTCGCGGTGTTCGATACCGCGTTCTTCCACGACCTGCCGCCCGCGGCCGCGACCTACGCCATCGACCGTGACCTCGCCGAGCGGTGGCAGATCCGCCGCTACGGGTTTCACGGCACGTCGCACCGGTATGTGAGCGAGCAGGCCGCCGCGTTTCTGGGCCGGCCGCGCGGCGGCCTGAAGCAGATCGTGCTGCATCTGGGCAACGGCGCCTCGGCCTCGGCGATCGCCGGCAACCGGCCCATCGACACCTCGATGGGCCTGACCCCGCTGGAGGGCCTGGTGATGGGCACCCGCAGCGGCGACATCGACCCGGGCGTGATCGGCTACCTGTGGCGGACCGCGAAGATGGGTGTGGACGAGATCGAGTCGATGCTCAACAATCGGTCAGGCGTGTGGGGCCTGGCCGGTGAGCGTGACTTCCGCCGGCTGCGGGCGATGATCGAATCGGGGGACAGCGCAGCGCAATTGGGTTACAGCGTGTTCATTCACCGGCTGCGCAAGTACATCGGCGCCTACCTGGCGGTCCTGGGCCACACCGACGTGATCAGCTTCACCGCCGGAATCGGCGAGAACGATCCGGCGGTCCGCCGCGACGCGGTGGCCGGCATGGAGGAGCTGGGCATCGTGCTCGACCAGGCGCGCAACCTCGGGGCCGGCAAGGGCGCGCGACAGATTTCCGCGGACGACTCGCCGATCACCGTGCTGGTGGTCCCGACCGACGAAGAGCTTGCCATCGCCCGCGACTGCGTCAGCCTGCTGGGCCGCGGGACTTAAAGTCATCGTCGAGTGTGCGTTGAGGGCGTGGAGTGTGCGATCAGGCCGCCCACGATGCACACTCGATGAGCCTTGTGCATAGACGAAGTCGCGGTTGGCGGCGTTATGCAAGTGTCGCGCCATGCGGCACCTGGGAGAACCGTTCATCGGTAGCGAGGCACTGAGGCTGGGCGAGGTGACCCGCCATCAACTGCGGAGGGACTACCGCGCACTGTTTCCGAATGTCTATCTTTCGCGGGATGCGGAGGCGTCGGTCGAACGGCGTATCGCCGCGGCGTGGCTCTGGTCGGGCCGCCGCGCGACCATCGCGGGAGCCGCCGCCGCCAGATTGCATGGCGCCGAATGGATTCCCGACGATGTTCCGGTCGAGCTGATCCATACCAACCCCCACGCACCTCGCGGCGTGCTGACGCGGCGCGACGCGCTGCTGGACGGCGAGACGCAGATTATCGACGGCCGCGCCGTCACCACGGCCGAACGGACCGCCTTCGACATCGGCCGGCGCGGGGCCGTTCATTCGGCCGTTGCGCGGCTGGACACGCTGGCATACGCGACGGATTTCAAGGTCGACGACGTATTGCGAATCGCCGCAGCCCATCCGGGCTCGCCTGGGCTGCGACGGCTAGAGGCGGCGCTGGAGCTGGTCGACGCGGGCTCGCAGTCGCCGCGGGAGACCTACCTGCGCCTGCTGCTCATCGATGCGGGTCTGCCGAGGCCGCAGACCCAGATCCCGGTGTTGGGCGCCGACGGCATTCCGGTCGCCTACCTCGACATGGGCTGGGAGGACCGGATGGTCGCCGTCGAGTACGACGGCGACCATCACCGCAGCGACCGCCGGCAGTACGTCAAGGACATTCGGCGGCAGGAGATGCTGGAGCGAATGGGCTGGATCACCGTCCGGGTCGTCGCGGAGGACGGCCCCGCCGCTACGATCCGACGAGTCAAATCCGCGCTGGCTGCATCGAGTGTGCGCCAAGGGCTTTGAGTGTGCGCGCAGGCCGCCCAGGATGCACACTCGAGAACAAAATCAGAACGTGCTCGTCGGCCGCACCTTGTTGGCCATGTCCACCAGCGTGTAGCGGTGCCGCTGCGTGGGCGCGACGCGAGCCAGGGCGCGCAGCGACGCCTCGACGCCCAGCCGCAGCCCGTGTTCGGTGAACGGGAAACCGAGGATGTGGTTGGTGCTGGCGTCGTTGTCCTCGAGCCAGTCCATCGCGCCACCCAGAACCAGGGCGCGGATCTGCAGCACGCGCGGTTCGGTGGGCGGCAGCGCCTCCACGCGTCGGGCGGCGTCGCGGATCTGCTCCTCGGTGATTTCGTTCGTCGAGCGGCCGGACATCAGCGTGACCGCGCTCGTCAGGCGCGCGGTGGTGAAATGCCGTGAGGTGGCCGGGACTTCGTCGAGGGTGCGCACCGCGGCGGCCCGATCACCCTCGGCGGAAAGCGCCCGGGCCAAACCGAAGGCCGCGGAGATCACGCCGTCGTTCGTCTTCCACACCGTCTCGTAGTACATGTGCTCGTCGGTGCTGCCGGCCAGCTCGGCGGTGGCGGCCAGCGCCAGTTTGGGCGCCAGCTCGCCGGGGAAGGTGTCCAGCACCTCGGTGAAATGTTTGATGGCGGAGTCGTAGTCGCCGGTGAGCAGCTCCGCGACGGCCCGGTACCAGACCAGCCGCCAGCGCCAGCCGACCCGCTCAGCCAGGTCGTCGATCTTGCGGGTGGCCTTCGCCACGTCGCCGAGGTCCAGCAGCGCGCGGACTTCCATCAGCGGCAGCTCCACCGACTCGGATACGTCGGCGCCCTCGGCGTCCAGCGAGCCGTGGCGGGCGGCGCGCAGCGAGTCCAGCGTCTGCACCGGCTGGGACAGCACCGTCGCCTGCAGCACCGGCGCGGCGACGTCCGTCGGATCGACCAGCGGCACCGGCAGGGCCGTCACGATCTCCCGAGCGGTCAGCCTCTCCGAATGCACCTGTCCGTCCAAGTACACGTCGGTGTGCGCGACCAGCAGGTCCACCCCGAACGTCGAGCGGCTCGGGGAAAAGATCGTCGACAGCCCCGGCCGCGGCACCCCGGTGTCCTGCGCGACCACCTCCCGCAGCACGCCCATCAGCTGGGCGGACATCTCGTCGGCCGTGGAAAACCGGCGCCGCGGGTCCGGGTCGGTGGCGCGGCGCAGCAGCCGGCCGAACGAGTCGTACGTGGTCAGCACCGGGTCGTCCTCGGGCAGCCCATCCACATAGCGGCCGTTGCGGGTGCGCAGATTCAGCGTCAACGCCGCCAAAGTCCGCCCCACCGTGTAGATGTCGGTGGCGACAGTGGGACCGGTCCGCACGATTTCCGGCGCCTGGAAGCCGGGTGTGCCGTAGAGATAACCGAAGGAATTGATCCGCGACACTGCGCCCAAGTCGATCAACTTGAGCTGCTCCTCGGTGAGCATGATGTTCTCCGGCTTCAGGTCGTTGTAGACCAAGCCGATGGAATGCAGATAGCTCAGCGCGGGCAGGATTTCCAGCAGGTACGCGACGGCCTCCGCGACCGGCAGCTTGTCCGCCTTGCCGTCCTTGAGGCCCCGCTTGAGCGACTGCCCGCCGATGTACTCCATGACGATGTACCCGACCGGATCGCCATGCCGGTCGGTGTGTTCGACGAAGTTGAAAATCTGCACGATCTGCGGGTGCACCACCTCGGCGAGGAACTGCCGTTCGGCCATCGCGATCGCCTGCGCCTCGGCGTCCCCGGAGTGCACCAGGCCTTTGAGCACCACCGGGCGGTCATTGACGTTGTGGTCGACCGCCAGATACACCCAGCCCAGCCCGCCGTGTGCGATGCAGCCCTTGACCTCGTACTGGCCCGCGACGATGTCGCCGGGATTCAGCTGGGGCAGGAACGTATACGGGCTGCCGCAGGATGGGCACCAGCCCTCCGACGCCCCCTTGCCCTCTTCCCCGGACCGGCCGACGGGCTTTCCGCAGTTCCAGCAGAACCGCTTCGATTCCGGCACCACCGGGTTGGTCATCAGGGCTTCGAGCGGATCGATGTCCCGCACCCGCGGGATCTCGACCAGTCCGCCGCCGAGCTGCCTGGTCGGCGGCAACACGCGGGTGGCGACGGTCCGCTCCTGCGGTTCGGTATCGACACCGTGGATGAGCGGGAAATCGTCGTCATCGTCGTCGAAATCGGGACGGAACAGGGCCTGGGTGGCCTGCAGCCGTCCCGTCGGCATCCCACCGGTCTGGGTGTCCGGCGGCTGCGTGGCGGGACTGACGTCCTCGTCCGGTTGGTCGGCCGGTTCGGGCGCCTCGCGGTTCTTGTCCGCTTTCTTCATCGGCTCGGCCATCAGTCCACGTACCTCGGCGCGGGCGGAGCGGGCGCCGGGCCCAGCACCGTTAACCACTTGCGGTACAACGTGTTCCACGTGCCGTCCCGGCGGATCCGCTCCAGCGTGCCGTTGACGAAGCGGACCAGTCCCGTGTTGTTCAGGTTCATCCCGATGCCGTAGGGCTGGGTGGCCAGGTTCGGTCCGACGATGTGCAAGTAGGGATCCTCTTCGACCAACCCCGCGAGGATGGAGTCGTCGGTGCTGACGGCGTCGATCTCCCGCTGCTGCATCGCCACGAGGCAGTCGGCCCAGTTCACCACCGACACGACGACCGGCGGCGGCACGATCTCCCGAATCCGCTGCAGCGACGTCGTGCCCCGCGCCACGCAGACCCGCTTGCCGGACAGGTCGGCCGCCCTCGCGATCGGCGAGTCACGCGGGGCCAGGATGCGCTGGTTCGCGTCGAGGTAGACGGTCGAGAAGTTCACCAGCTTGCGCCGCTCACAGGTGATGGTCATGGTCTTGACGACGACGTCGACCTCGGATTGCTGCAGCGCGGTGACGCGCTCGTCGGACGACAGGATCCGGTACTCGACGTGCGACGGGGCGCCGAAGATGTCGCGTGCGATCTCGCCGGCGATGTCGACGTCGAAACCGCTGATCTCGCCGGTGATCGGGTCGCGGAAGCTGAACAGGTTGCTGCCGATGTCGAGCCCGACGATCAGCCTGCCGCGGGCTCGGATGTCGGCCACGGCGGCGTCGGCCTCGGGCTTGGTGGCGAAGGGCCGCAGGCTTGCCGTCGCGTTGCAGTCCTCGGTGGAGTCACCCTGCGGCAGCGGGGGCTCCGGCGGCAGTTGGTCCATGCCCACCGGAGAGGGTGGCGGCAGCGTCGGCACCGTCGCCACTGTCAGCGATTCGGTGTGGCTGCAACCCGCTACGACGACCGCGGCGGCGAGTGCGCCGCACACCCGTCGAACCCGGGCCGGACGGACCATTATCGATACTCTTTCAGCCGTGGCCACAGGCCCAGCGCGACCGCGATGGCGGCGCCGAGGCTGAGCACTACGCCGCCGACCTGGGCGCCCGACAGCCCGCCGCGCGCAGCGAGGACGTCGTTGCGCAGGTGGATGCGGCTTTGGTCCATGGCCTTACCCAGCTGGTCTTCCAGCCGGTCGAAGGCGGGGGTGGAGTCGTCCTCGCCGCTACCCAGCGCGACCTGGGTGGCGGCGCGGTAGTTGCCCACGGAGATGTAGGAGTTGAGCCGGTCGTTGGCCTGCCGCCAGCGGACCAGCAGCTGATCGGCGCCCTGCAGGTCGGGCTTGTCGACGGCATCGCTGCGCGCCATGTACTGCTCGAGCTGGGCGTGCATGGAGTCGATGCGCTCATAGAACGACTGCTTGCGCCGGTCCTCGTCGCCGCGCCGGATCAGCGACAGCGTCTCGTCGGCTCGAGCTTGCTGAGCGGTGATCGCGACGTTGGTCACCGTCTTAAGTGACTCCGCCGCAGTGTCCTTTGCGCTGCGACTCGCGGTCGTCGAGATTGTCAGCGCAGTTCCGACCCACACCACCATGACGAGAATACCGAGCGCGCCGACGACCAGTCCCGGGTTGATCCGGCGCCGGGTGCGCCGGGCCAGCCAGCGATGGGAGAACGCGCCGAAGACCACCGTCGTGGCGACGACCAGGATCACCGGAGCCGGGAAGTGGGTCGACGCGGTGGTTTCCGTATCGACCCGGTCGGCCGTGGCCTGGTAGAGCTGCGCCGCATCGGGCAGGATCGTCGATTGCATCAGCCCCGAGGCCTCCGACAGGTAGGCCGCGCCGACCGGGTTGCCCGCCCGGTTGTTGGTTCGCGCGATCTCGATCAGGCCGGTATAGACGGCCAGTTCGGCGTTGAGCTTGCCCAGCAATTGCACCAGCGGTTCATCGGTCAGCCCGCTTGATGCCCGGGTCACCGCCACCGCGGCGTCGGTGATGGCCTGCTCGTAGCGCTGCCGGACCGGGCGCGGCTCGGCCTGGGCGATGAACGCGGTGGCCGCCGCGGCGTCGGCGACCGACAGCGTGGTGTACAGCCGGCCGGCGGCGAACGAGAGCGGCTCGGTGTGGTTGAGCACCGTGGTCAGCACCTGCTGCCGGTGATTGATGGTCGTCGAGGTGGCAAAGGCGCTGGAGACGCCGAGCGCCGCCAGCACGATCCCGATGGTCAAGATGCGGCCCGGCGTCGTCGAGATGAACCACCAGCGTGGATGAGCCGGTTCGGCCGGCGACCGCGACCCCAGCGGTTCGGTCGACGGGTGCGCCAGCTCAACCGTCACGTCTGTTCAGACCTCAGCTTTCGGCCTCGAAAAAGTCGCTGTACGAACCTTTAAGCGAATTCTAAGAGAATGTTCCGGCGTGTGGGGGGAGGCGGAGGCAATTGGGCCCGGGCGTCGCAGACCTGCATATCCTGAACTCGTGCAGGGCGACGGTGACGGATGGGTGATATCCGACGGCGGCGTCCACTATTGGGGCCGCTACGGCGCGGCCGGTCTGTTGCTGCGAGCCCCGCGACCCGACGGCACCCCGGCGGTGCTGCTGCAGCATCGCGCCGTGTGGAGCCATCAGGGCGGCACGTGGGGGTTACCGGGCGGCGCCCGCGACAGCCACGAGTCCCCGGAGGAGACGGCGGTCCGCGAAGCGCGTGAGGAGGCGGGGCTGCTCGCCGAGCTGCTGGCCGTGCGGGCGACCGTGGTCACCGCCGAGGTCTCCGGGCACGGCGGTGCGCGCTGGAGCTACACCACGGTCGTCGCCGACGCCGCCGAGCCGCTGCACACCGTGCCCAACCGCGAAAGCGCCGAGCTGCGCTGGGTCGGCGAGGACGAGGTCGCCGACCTGCCGCTGCATCCCGGCTTCGCCGCCAGCTGGCAACGGCTGCGCACCGCCCCCGCCCTGGTGCCGCTGGGCCATGCCGACGAACGGCGGCAGCGCCTGCCGCGGACCTTGGAGATCGAGGCCGGGGTGTTCGTCTGGTGCATGCCGGGCGACGCGAATCAGGAACCTTCGCAGCTGAGCCCGCGGATCAGCTCGCTGCTGCAAGCGCTGACTTGAGCCGCTGCGCTGCGGCCCCCGGATCCTCGGCCGCGGTAATCGCGCGCACCACCACGACCCGGCGCGCCCCGGCCTCGAGCACCTCGGGCAGCCGCGGGGCGTCGATGCCGCCGATCGCGAACCACGGTTTGTCGGAACCCAGTTCGGCGGCGGCGCGCACCAGCCGCAGGCCGGGCGCCGCGCGACCCGGCTTGGTCGGGGTGGGCCAGCAGGGGCCGACGCAGAAGTAGTCGGCGTCGCCGGCAACAGCGTCGGCGAGCTGGCCCGAGTCGTGGGTGGACAGGCCCAGCAGCGTCGCCGGCCCGGCGATCTCCCGCGCCACGGCGAGCGGCAGGTCGCCCTGCCCCAGATGCAGGGCGTCCGCGCCGGCCGTACGGGCGATATCGGCCCGGTCGTTGACGGCGAACAGGGCGCCGTGCCGGTGCGCGGCGTCGGCGAGAATCTCGCACGCCGCCAGCTCGTCGCGCGCCTCGAGCGGTCCGAACTGCCGCTCGCCGGCCGAGCCCTTGTCCCGGAGCTGGATGATGTCGACCCCGCCGGCCAACACGGCGTCGGCGAATTCGGCCAGGTCGCCGCGCCCCCGCCGCGCGTCGGTGCACAGGTACAGCCTGGCCGCGGCCAGCCGCGTGAGACGTTCGTGCACACCGCGACGCTAGCGCGCTAGCGTAGGACAAGAAGAAGAGCACGGGAGTCCCGGCGAGCGGGGACTGAGAGTGGGCGCGCCCGCCCTTACCGTCGAACCTGATCCGGGTCATGCCGGCGAAGGGAGCAGAGGATGCCGATGGCCGGCTCATTAGCCGTAGTAGGCGGCGGCGTCATCGGATTGTCGATCGCGCGCGCGGCGGCGCGGGCCGGGTGGTCGGTGCGGGTGCACCGCACCGGGCAGGCCGGCGCGTCGTGGGTCGCCGCAGGCATGCTGGCCCCGCACAGTGAAGGCTGGCCGGGGGAAGAGCGGCTGCTGCGGCTGGGCCTGGAATCGCTGCGGCTGTGGCGTGCGGGCGGCTTTACCGACGGGCTGCCACCAGAGGTGATCACCGCACGCGAGTCATTGGTGGTGGCCGTCGACCGGGCGGACGTCGCAGACCTGCGCACCGTCGCCGACTGGCTGTCCGCGCAGGGGCACCCGGTGATCTGGGAGTCGGCCGCCCGCGACGTCGAACCGCTGCTGGCACAAGGCATTCGCCACGGCTTCCGGGCACCGACCGAACTGGCGGTGGACAACCGGGCCCTGCTTGACGCGCTGTCGCTGGACTGCGAGCGTCTCGGCGTGCAGTGGGCGCCGCCGGCGCGCGAGCTGGCCGGTCTCGAGGGTGACGCCGTGGTGATCGCCAACGGCATCGACGCCCCGGCGCTGTGGCCCGGCCTGCCCGTGCGCCCGGTGAAGGGCGAGGTGCTGCGGCTTCGTTGGCGAAAGGGCTGTATGCCGTTGCTGGGCAGGGTGATTCGCGCCCGCGTGCATGGCCGCCAGGTCTACCTGGTGCCGCGCGCGGACGGCGTCGTCGTCGGCGCCACCCAGTATGAGCATGGCCGCGACACCGCCCCGGCGGTGTCCGGGGTGCGCGACCTCCTCGACGACGCGTGTGCGGTGGTGCCGGCGCTGGGCGAGTACGAGCTTGCCGAGTGCGCCGCCGGATTGCGCCCGATGACACCGGACAATCTGCCCCTCGTGCAACGCCTGGACGCGCGCACCCTGGTCGCCGCGGGCCACGGGCGATCGGGGTTCCTGTTGGCCCCGTGGACCGCCGAACAGATTGTCTCCGAACTCGTTCCGGTCGGGGCCCACCGATGATCGTCATGGTCAACGACGAGCAGGTCGAGGTCGACGAGCGGACCACGGTCGCGGCCTTGCTGGAGTCGCTGGGTTTCCCGGACCGGGGCATCGCGGTGGCCATGGATTTGTCCGTGCTGCCGCGTTCGCGCTGGACGACAACACTTTTCGACGGTGCGCGACTCGAGGTGGTGACGGCGGTGCAGGGTGGCTGATTCCAAGCTGACGATCGCCGACCGCAGCTTTGCCTCGCGGCTGATCATGGGTACCGGGGGAGCGACGAACCTCGCGGTACTGGAAGAGGCGCTCATCGCGTCGGGCACCGAGCTGACCACCGTCGCCATGCGCCGGGTCGATGCCGAGGGCGGCACCGGGCTGCTGGACCTGCTGAACCGGCTCGGCATCACCCCGCTGCCCAACACCGCGGGGTGCCGCAGCGCGGCCGAGGCGGTGCTCACCGCGCAACTGGCCCGCGAGGCGCTGAGCACCAATTGGATCAAGCTCGAGGTGATCGCCGACGAGCGCACCCTGCTGCCCGACGGGGTCGAATTGGTCCGGGCGGCAGAGCAATTGGTCGACGACGGGTTTGTCGTGCTGCCCTACACCAACGACGACCCGGCCCTGGCCCGCCGTTTGGAGGACACCGGTTGCGCGGCGGTGATGCCGCTGGGCTCGCCGATCGGCACCGGCCTGGGCATCACCAACCCGCACAACATCGAGATGATCGTCGCCCGGGCCGGCGTTCCCGTGGTGCTCGACGCCGGCATCGGCACCGCCAGCGACGCCGCGCTGGCGATGGAATTGGGTTGCGACGCCGTGCTGTTGGCCACCGCGGTAACCCGGGCCGCCGACCCGCCCGCGATGGCCGCGGCGATGGCCGGCGCCGTCACCGCCGGTTACCTGGCGCGCCGCGCCGGGCGGATCCCAAAACGGTTCTGGGCGCAGGCATCCAGCCCGGAACGATGACACGTTATGTGGCTCTCGGCAGTTCGATGGCCGCCGGTCCCGGCATCCTGCCCCGCGCCGCAGGAGCGCCCCGGTGGTCGGGCCGGTCGGCCCGCAATTACCCGCATCTGCTCGCCGAACGGCTGAAACTGGACCTGGTCGACGTCACCTTCTCCGGCGCGACCACCGCCCACGTGCTGGCCGACCACCAACACGGTCAGCCTCCGCAGATCGCCGCGCTCGACGGTTCGGAGAGCCTGGTCACCGTGACCATCGGTGGCAACGACGTCGGCTACGTCCCGCTGCTGATGGCCGCCGCACTGCCTTACTGGGCGCGACGCCTGCCGCTGGTCGGTGGGCGCATATCCGAACTGCTGGACCGGGACACGCGCGATCGGGCCCTGGCCGAGGTGTTCGATTCGTTGTGCGCGGTCGGGCGCGCGCTGCGCGAGCGCGCGCCCCGCGCCCGGATCTGCTTCGTCGACTATCTGACGATCCTGCCCGCGGATGCGCCGGCCCCGCCGCTCGCGCCGGCGGAATCCGACCTCGGCCGGCACGTCGCCGGGACGCTCGAACGACTCACGGCCGAGGCCGCCGCGGCGACCGGTTGCGAGGTCGTCAGCGCCGCCGCCGCCAGCCGGCAACATCACGCGTGGTCGGCGGAGCCGTGGACAACCCTGCCGGCGCGCTACGGCGTGCCACTGCCGGGCCGGCCGGCCCCGCTGCATCCCAACGGCGCGGGGATGCGTGCGGTCGCGGAGCTCCTATCAGCTCGGTTGTGACGCTTAGCCGTTGGCCTGCCACCACTTGTACAGGGCCGCCGTGTCACCGTTGGACGCGCGGATGAACGCCAGCACGTTCTTGGAGTCAACGGTCCAAAGCACCTCGGCCTGACCCGAATCCGTTCCGCACGCCACCTGTCCGGCCGAGTCGGAGTTGCCCTGGTGCCATGTGGTCGGCGACTTGGCGTCCCCGCAGTTGGCAAGGGTGTCGCTGCTGATCAGTTTGGTGAACGAGCTGGCCGTGTCGGCGCTGCTGCCAAACAGGAAATACTTGCCGCCCATCGGACCGCTGGAGTCGGCGTTCTGTCCGCATTGCAGCACCGCTACCACCGGGGCGGAAAACGAGCCCTGCACGTCGGAGACCTGCTGTGTCGAGCAGTTGCTGCTGGTGTAGCCCTTCGACAGCGCGCTAGTGAGCGTGTCGATGGGGGCTGCCGTTGCGGTGGCAGTACCGGCGATGGCGCAGCCGCCGATGAGCGCTACGGCCGTCGCCGCCCGCAGCGTGTTGGTGAGGGGGGACAATTCTGAACTCCTTTGTTTGAGGGGAAAACCGGGTAATGCGAGGATGTTTCGGGTCGCCACGCCGGAATATGCTGCGGCGCAACCGTTCAGCCGTTGGCTCGCCACCACTGGTAGAGCGCGGCGGTGTCACCGTTGGATCCGCGGATGAGGCTCATCACGGTCTTGGCGTCCGTGGTCCAGATGACCTCGGCCTGGCCCTGATAGGTGCCGCACGCAACTTGCCCGGCCGAGTCGGTTGAGCTGCCCTGGTGCCACACGGTCGGCGATTTGGCGTCCCCGCAATTGGTCAACGTGTCGGAGCCGATGCTGTTGGTGAACGAACTGGCCAGATCGCTGGCGTTGTTGAAGAGCAGGTACTTGGCGAAGACCGGACCGCTGGGGTCGCTGTTCTGGCCGCACTGGAGCACGGCCGACACGCCACTAGGGGGCGACTGCGAGGAACAGTTGCTGGTGTTGTAGCCCTTGGACAGCAGACCCGCAAGCGTGTCGGTGGGATCTGCTGCGGCGGTGGCGGTGCCAAGGCAGACAGAGCTACTGACGAGTGCTGCCGCCGTCGCGGCTCGTAACGTGATGCTGAGGTGAGACATTCGATGACTCCTTACGGTCGCCGGACCGACGGTGCGGCTGCGCTGACGTCCCGGAGTGTATGTGCGTTGTCGGCCGAAAACAGCGCTTCAGCTAAAAGGATCGTAAGGCTATCTCGTGGCTATGCAACACATTCCGTTGGAAATTGTCTGTTTGGGCATCATTCTCGGCGCGCCTCGGTGCCGCGTCAAAAACCGACGCGCGCTCAAATTGCCTAGTAGACAAGCTATTTCACTCGAATGCGCTCGCGATCGACATGAAGGGTTTACCCGCCGATTTTTCCCATCGCGTTTGCGAAAAATCGCCGAGTTGGGAATTTCGCGGACATGCTGCTCGAACGGCGCCGCTCAGGTATGGTAAGCACGCTTTACGCCAGCTAACTTCTCTTGACTGGAGACCCGATGACTGCACAGCCGCCTCCCCCTCCCGGTTACCCGCCGCAACAGCCGCCCGCGGGGCAAGCGCCGAACAACTACTTGGTGTGGTCCATTTTGGTGACGTTGTTCTGCTGCCTTCCGCTGGGGATCGTTGCGATCGTCAAGTCCAGCCAAGTCAACGGATTATGGGCGCAAGGCCAGTATGCCGAGGCGCAGGCGGCCGCCGACAGTGCGAAGAAGTTCGTGATCTGGTCGGCCGTTATCGGTGTTGTCGTGGGCATCATCTACGCGATCATCGCGATTGCGGGCGGGTTGGCCACCAACTCGAACGCGGCGATGCTTGCCACGACGATGTTTTTCTAAGGCCGCGATTGGTTCTACGGTGAGCCCTGGTTCGACCCGGCTGAGTGTCGGTGCGCCACTAATGGTGGCGGCGGGCACGACGCTGGTGTGCGCGGCCATCTGGGTGGGCGACCCGACGACCCCGCATGGTCCGCTGCCGGTATGCCCGACCAAGGCGCTGTTGGGGATCGACTGCCCCGGCTGCGGCAGCCTGCGGATGCTGTACTCGTTGATGCACGGCAATCTGCTAGCGGCCGCGAGGTTTAACGCCGTGGGCCTGGTGGCGTTAGCGCTCTTGGTGTGGGCATTCGCGGCGTGGACTTACGGCCGGGTTTCGGGCCGCCGGATTAGGGGCTGGCAGCACCATCGATGGTCCGCGGCGGTGACGCTGGTCGTGGTGCTGGCCTGGTTTGTGGTGCGCAACATCCCGTTTGCGCCCTTCAGCGCGCTGTATGTCTGAGCTGGAACTCCTGACCCCCCGCGTCTAACGTTGGGCGCGATGGTGCACAAATCCAGGGCTGTCGCGGCGGTGCTCGGCTTGGTCGCCGTCACCGTCTTTGCGTCGGGGTGCTTCCATCGGACGGCCAACTCGGAGCAACCGAGCGGCGACCCCGCCGCGGCCAAGTTCGCCAGTGCCCTGCAACACAAGGTCACGACCGATGCGATGATGGCGCACCTGTCGAAGCTCCAGGACATCGCCAATGCCAACAACGGCACTCGTGCGGTGGGCACCCCAGGCTACGAGGCCAGCGTCGACTATGTGGTGAATACACTGCGTAACAGTGGTTTTGACGTGCAGACGCCGGAGTTCTCGGCCCGGGTGTTCCATGCGGACAAACCGGAGGTGACGGTCGGCGGCAAGCCCGTGGAGGCGCGGGCGCTCGATTACAGCGCCGCCACACCGCCGGACGGCGTGAGCGGCCCGCTGGTGGCCGCCCCTACCGGAGACGCCGCGGGCTGCAAGGCCTCCGACTTCGACGGGCTGGCAGTGCATGGCGCCGTGGTGCTGGTGGACCGCGGCACCTGCCCCTTTGCCCAGAAGGAGGACGCCGCGGCGCAGCGCGGCGCCGTGGCGATGATCGTCGCCGACAACGTGGACGAGCAACAGATGGGCGGAACCCTGGGGGCGGACACCGACGTCAAGATCCCGGTAATCGGGGTGAGCAAGTCCGTGGGGGTGCAGCTGCGGGTCCAGCCGGGGCGCACGACGATCAAGCTCAATGCCAGCAGCCAGAGTTTCAAGGCTCGCAACGTCATCGCGCAGACCAAGACCGGTTCGCCCACCGACGTGGTGATGGCGGGCGCGCACCTGGACAGCGTGCCGGCGGGACCGGGCATCAACGACAACGGGTCGGGAGTTGCCGCCGTTCTGGAAACCGCGGTGCAGCTGGGCAATTCACCGCAAGTGCACAACGCGGTGCGGTTCGGCTTCTGGGGTGCGGAGGAACTCGGCCTGATCGGATCGCGCAACTACGTCGAATCACTCAACCTCGACGCGCTCAAAGACATTGCGCTGTACCTCAATTTCGATATGCTCGCGTCGCCGAATCCCGGCTACTTCACCTATGACGGAGTCCAATCGCTGCCGCCGGACGCGCGCGGGCAGCCGGTGGTGCCCGAGGGTTCGGCCGGCATCGAGCGCACGTTTGTCGACTACCTGAAGTCGGCCGGCAAAACGGCGCAGGACACGTCGTTCGACGGGCGCTCCGACTACGACGGATTCACCCTGGCGGGCATCCCCGCGGGCGGCTTGTTCTCGGGTGCGGAGAACAAGAAGTCCGACGAGCAGGCCAAGCTGTGGGGCGGGACGGCAAACGAGCCGTTCGATCCCAACTACCACCAGAAGGGCGACACCCTCGACCACATCGACCGCACCTCGCTGGGCATCAACGGCGGCGGCGTTGCCTACACGCTGGCGCTGTACGCGCAGGACCTCGGCGGGCGAAACGGCGTGCCGGCCATGGCGGACCGCACGCGCCATGTGCTCTCCAAGCCATGACGCGTGCGATGCCCCGTCGGCTGGGCGCGCTGCTGGTGATCGGGCTGCTCGCCGCCTGTTCGCCGCCGCGGCCGGCTCCGCCCGCCGCGGCACCGGACCTCGGCCGTGGCGTGGCCGCAAAGGTGAGCGTCGACGGGATGTTCGGCCACCTGCGCGCACTGCAGGACATCGCCAACGCCAACAAGGGCAACCGGGCGGACGGCACACCGGGCTACGACGCCAGCGTGGAGTATGTGGTGAAGGCGTTGCGCGGCAAGGGTTTCGAGGTGTCGACGCCGCAGTTCGACCGGCTGTATGCCATTGCCCAGGGTAAGCCGGCGCTGACGGTCGCCGGGCGTGGCTATCCGGTCGACCAGGCTTCGCTGCTGGTCCGGACACCGCCCGGCGGTCTGACCGGGCAACCGGTCCGGCCCGCGGCGCCGTCGGGCTGCGCGGTCGGCGACTACCCGGCCGCCCTACCCCAGGGTGCGATCGCCGTCGTCGACGACACCCGCTGCTCGGTGGTCGACAAGCAGAACAGCGCGGTTGCCAAGGGCGCCGTCGCGCTGGTCGTGCTCAGCACGCCCGGCGGCCAGGGCGCGCCGCCCACGCTGTTCAATCCCGGCTACTTCAAGGAGCTGACGGTTCCCGTCGCCGTCGCCGGTGCCGACGCCGCCGGCGCGCTCGCCCGCAGCACCGCGCCGGTGCATCTGGTCCTGGACGCCGAGAACGTCAAGATCACGTCGCGAAATGTGCTGGCGCAGACCAAGACCGGCTCGACTAACGACGTGATCGTGGTCGGAGCGCATCTGGACGGCCCGCGTGACAGCCCGGGCATCAACGACAACGGCTCGGGCGTTGCCGCCGTTCTGGAAACGGCCCTGCAGCTCGGACCGCTGGCGCCGGTGAACAACGCGGTGCGGTTCGTGTTCTGGGGCGCCGACGAGGATGGGCTCAACGGCGTGATGGACTACGTGTTCGGCCTGGATGACGAGCAACGCAACGACATCGCCCTGTACCTGAACGTCAACCTGATCGGTTCGCTCAACGCCGGCTTTTTCACCGACGACGGGGACCAGTCCGGTCCACCCGGACAGGGCGTCTCGTTCGGTGACGTGCCCGACGGCTCGGCGGGCATCGAGCGCACGCTGGACGGCTACCTGAATCTGGCCGGGAAGCGGCCCGCCGACATGCCGCTGGGCACCCGCACCGACTACCACCCCTTCATGGTGGCGGGCGTGCCGATCGGCGGTCTGAGCGCGGGCGCGTCACAGCTGAAAACCCCTGTGCAAGCACGGCTATGGGGCGGCAAGGCCGGTGTCGGCTTCGATCCCAACTTCCAGACCCCCCGCGACACCATCGACAACATCAGCCGGGAAGCATTGGCGGTCATGGGTTCTGGGGTGGCGTATGCGGTCGGCAGTTACGCCATGTCAATCGGGGGCGTCAACGGCGTCCCGTCCCACGACAAGCGGCATCGCACGCGGGTGCCGTAGCGCCGGGCCCACCACAGGCGATTGCCGATTCGGGGTTTGCTGAGGCCCCCATTTGTGGCACTCTCGTTGATCGACGGATTTACAATAAGGACCCTTTGATTCGGCCGGTCGAGATGGGGTTGGTCATGGATAACCACGCGCGGTATCGACGTCGACCGGCCCGAGGTCGCCGACGCAGGGGGGCGGCATCGCTGCGGGCGGCAATCGCCTGCGCTGCAGCGGCGATACTCGTGGTGGCCGGCTGCAGCACCTTCGTCGAGGGACGAGCCCTGTCGATGCTCAACGACCCCTTCCGGGTCGGGGGTCTGCCCGCCACCAACGGTCCCAGCGGGATCCGCCCGAACGCACCCGCACCGACCGGCACGGTGGTCAACACCGACAACGGCACGATCGACAAGTTGTCGTTGCTATCGGTCAATGACATCGAGGAGTACTGGAAGTCGGTGTACGGCGAATCGCTGCAGGGATCGTTCGTGCCGGTCGGCAAGCTCATCTCCTACGACTCCAACAATCCCAGCAGTCCGATCGTGTGCCACAACGACACCTACAAGCTCGTCAACGCCTTTTTCACGTCGAGATGCAACCTGATCGCCTGGGATCGCGGCGTGTTCATGCCTGTCGCGCAACGCTATTTCGGCGACATGTCTGTCAATGGTGTGCTGGCCCACGAGTTCGGGCATGCCCTGCAGCAGATGGCGAAACTGGTGACCCGCAAGGACCCCACCATCGTTCGCGAGCAGCAGGCCGATTGTTTCGCCGGCGTCTATCTGTTCTGGGTGGCCGACGGCAAGTCGCCGCGCTTCACGCTGAGCACCGCCGACGGACTCGACCATGTGCTGGCGGGAATCATCACCACCCGTGATCCGGTGATGGACGCCGACACCGAGAACGACGACGAACACGGATCGGCCCTGGATCGGATCAGCGCCTTCCAGATGGGCTTCATCAGCGGGGCCTCGGCCTGCGCGGGAATCAACAAGCAGGAAATCGAGCAGCGCCGCGGCGACCTCCCCAAGACCCTGCGCGTCGATAACAGCGGGGACCCGGAAACCGGCGAGGTCACGCTCAACGAAGACACCCTGTCGACGCTGATGGAGCTGCTGGGGAAGATCTTCTCGCCGAAGAATCCGCCGACGTTGTCCTACAAGCCGGCCGATTGCCCGGATGCGAAAGCCAGCCCGCCGGCGTCGTATTGTCCGGCCACCAACACCATCGTGGTCGATCTGCCCGGGCTGGCGAAGATGGGGAAGGTCTCCGCCGAGAGCGAACACACGCTGCCGCAGGGTGACGACACCGCCCTGTCGGTCGTGATGTCGCGATACGCGCTGGCGGTACAGCACGAACGCGAGCTGGCGATGCACAGCCCGTGGACCGCGCTGCGCACCGCATGCCTGACCGGGGTAGTCCACCGCAAGATGGCCGAACCCATCGACTTGCCTTCCAAGAAGGAGCTTTTGCTGACCGCCGGCGACCTCGACGAAGCCGTCGCGGGCCTGCTCACCAACCACCTGGTGGCCAGCGACGCGGACGGTACCAGCGTTCCGGCCGGCTTCACGCGAATAGCGGCGTTCCGCGGCGGCGTAACCGGCAACATGGACGCGTGCTACTCGCGTTATCCGGGATAAGGAGGCGTCCGTGTCGGAACCACCGCCCCGCTACCCGCCGCCGGGTGGTTATGGCTACCAACCGCCACCGCCGGCCGTCGGCACCAACGGGTTGGCCATCACCTCCTTGGTGTGTTCCTTGTTCGGTTGGCTATGCATCATCGGCGGCATTCTGGGCATCATCCTCGGCGTTTTGGCGCTGGGCCAGATCAGGCAGAGCGGCCAGGGCGGGCGCGGTTTGGCGATTGCCGGAATTGTTATCGGCGGCATCGTGACCGCGCTGGTGATATTCGCGGGGATCCTCGGGGCCGTGTTCGGCGGCGCGTCACACACGCATTCCAGCGCGCCGACGACAGTGATAGTCGTTGCGGCTCAACCTATCCCGGCGAGCTTTGGCATCACCTGATCGACATACCGGCGGATGAACCCGACGGGGTCCGGGTTTCCCGGCAGGGGACCGACGTTGATCATCTCGATGCCCTGCGCGGAAAAGCGCTCCACAGTCTTCAGGTGCGCGTCGGTGTCCTCGAACGGGTCCATGGTCGCGAGGCCGCCGGCCGTCTTGCGGATTTCGCCGGGATCACGGCCCACCGCGTCGCAGTGGCGGTTCAGCACATCGACCTTGTGCTTCAGCTCGTCGACATCGGTCGCCATGCTGTTCCAGATATCGGCGTACTGCGCGACCAGGCGTAGCGTCTTCTTCTCGCCGTCGCCGCCGATCAGGATGGGGGGACGTCGAATCGGTTGCGGCGCACAGATTGTCTCGGCCAGCTGATAGTGCCTGCCGTTGTACGGGCCGTCATCATCGCTCCACATCTGCCGGCATATCTGCAGCGTCTCCTCCAGCATCTCGAAGCGTGTGCTCAGCGCCGGATATGGAATACCGAGGGCGACATGTTCGCGGTCGTACCATGCCGCGCCCAGGCCCAGGATCGATCGGCCTTGGGACAACACGTCAAGCGTCGTGACCGCTTTGGCCAGCACCCCGGGATAGCGATACGTCACCCCGGTGACCAGCAGGGCCAGGTCGATCGTCGTCGTTTGTCCGGCCAGGAAGCCCAGGGACGTATAGCCCTCCAAGAAAGGATCCTGCGCGGCCCCAAGGGCTTCCATCTGGAAGAAGTGGTCGGCCAGCGTGAATAGCGTTGCCCCGCCTTCCTCGGCGGCTCTGGCCGCGTCGGCAAGCGTCGGGCCCAGCTTCGCCGGGTCGCCTGGCAGAAAATCGATGAAGTGCACTCCCAATTCCATTGCCAAATCTGTCCTTTCATGTAGCTATTGTTCGGTTAGGCGCTCCAGCAGCGACAACGCATCAAGGATGATGCGCCGCTCGCGTTCGGAGTACTGCTCCTGCATCGCGCGTGCCAGCCACTCCTCCCGCACTTGACGGGCGCTCTCGGCGCGCTCACGGCCCGCCTCGGTCAGCGAGACCACTTGGCGCCGACCGTCTTCCGGGTCGGGAGTCCGCTCGATGAGCCCACGTTGTGCGAGGGCGGCGAGTATGGTTGCCATCGACTGGGGGCGTACCCGTTCTGCGCCTGCCAACGCGCTGGCCGACGACGCCCCCTCTTTCCATAGCCGGGTGAGCACCGCCGTCTGTGACGGAGTCAGATCCTGACCAACCGCGACGTTTCTCAACCGCCGTCGCAGCCGGCTGAACACCACCCGAATATCTCGCGCGGCCGCGACGGCGGACTCGCCGATGCCATCCATGCCACCAGTCTAAATTAGACAGCTAAAACTGTCCAGGTTGGACTGTATAAACCACTTCGGCGGAGGAGGTTCGCATCTCGGGTTGCGGCGAGCCGGTTGCGGTCCATTGGGCAAGCTCTAACCGGTGGCGCGCCAGGATCGCGCTTTGCGAAGTCGAGGACCCGCGCGGCGTAGCCTTTAGCGTCGTGCTCGCCGCAGACGCGGGAAGGACGGATATGGATCTGCACCTATCGGGGAAGACCGCAGTGGTCACCGGCGCCAGCAAAGGCATCGGTTTCGCGATCACGAAAGCCCTCGTGGATGCGGGGGTGCACGTGGTGGCCGGGTCACGGACGCCCGGCAAGGGACTGCCGGCGCTTGAAGAGACGGGGCAGGCGTCGTTCGTGCCCGTCGACCTCTCCCAGGCCGGCGCCGCCGAAGAGCTGGTCGCCGTGGCGGCCGAGCGCGGCGGGATCGACATTCTGGTCAACAACGTCGGCGGTTCGAAGGTCCGTGCGGGCGGGCTGGCCGGCATCACCGACGACCAATGGCAAGCGACGTGGGAACTCAACGTAATGGCCGCCGTGCGATCCGTCCGCGCCGCGCTACCCCAGATCGAAAGGCGCGGCCGCGGCTCTATCGTCATCATCGGCTCGATCAACGCCTACCTTGCCAATCCCGAAAGCTATGACTATTGCGCCGCCAAAGCCGCCCTCGCCAGTTTTTCGAAAGCGTTGTCAAAAGAGTTGGCGCCGAAGGACATCCGAGTCAACTTGGTCAGCCCCGGGGCGGTGCTGACGGAGATCTGGACCGACGAGGGCAGGTTGGCCGCTCAGTATGCCGCCGCCGACGGCCGCACGCCCGGGGAAGTCCGGGCGGCGATCATCGAGAATACTCCGACGGGCCTTTTCACCACCCCCGAGCAAGTCGCGGACCTCGTCTTGTTCCTTGCCAGCGACCGCGCCGGGAACATCACCGGATCCGACTATCGCATCGACGGCGGCTACGTCACCACGCTGTGATCAGCGCAGCAGGCGCAGCGCCGCGTCCACCGCGAGCGCAGGCACATCGAGCTTCGTCGAACGCAAATCGTGTCGGGCGCCAGCGATTTCGACGACCTCGACCGATGCGGAGACCAAAGCCGCCGCCGCACGAACCTCGTCGGGGGTGCCGAAGGGATCCGACGTGCCGTGGGTGAACACCGTCGGCACCGTGATGTCCGGCAGGTGTTCGGTGCGGGGCCGCTCCGGCTTGCCGGGCGGATGCACGGGATAGGAGAACAGCGTCAGCACGTCCACTGGTGCTTCGTTGGCGGCGACCACCATCGACGTCTGCCGGCCGCCATAGGAATGCCCGCCGGCGATCAGGGGACCGTCGGCGAGGCCGCGGCACACGGTGATCGCCTCCACGATTCCGGCGCGGTCGCCCGCCGCCGAGCCGGACGGCGGCCCGGTGGGCCGGCGCCGGCGGTAGGGCAGGTTGTACCGCACCGCGAGCCAGCCACGATGCGCCCATTCGTCGCAAACATGTTGCAGCAGTGTGGATTCCCGGCTACCTCCCGCGCCGTGGGTCAGCATGACCACCCCGACGGCCGGGCCTGCGGGTCGATGCGCGACGCCCGCGATCTGGTCGAGGTTCATGACAACCGGAACAGCGGCGAGACCGGTCCGTGTCCGTGGCCCAGCGGATAGGAGGCGCGCAGGCATTCGGTCACCCACCCCTTCGCGAACGACACCGCGTCCGGCACCGTGAACCCGTGCGCCAGCGCGCAGGCTGTCGCCGCGGCCAAGGTGTCCCCGGCGCCGTGGTCGTGAATGGTGTCCACCCGCGGTGAGTCGAACTCGTAAAAGTCGGTGCCGTCGAACAAGAGGTCCGTGCTGCTCGCCGAACCCTGCAGGTGCCCGCCCTTGACCAACGCCCACTTGGGTCCCAAGGCGTGCAGCGCGCGGGCGGCCTCCCGCTGCGACTCAGGGTCGACGACGTCGATATCGACCAGCAATCGCACCTCGTGCAGGTTCGGCGTCACCAAGCACGCCAGCGGAAACAGTTCGGTACGAAGCGAATCCAGTGCGCTCGTGTCCAGCAGCGGGTCGCCGTGCATCGACGCGCACACCGGGTCGACTACCAGCGGTGCGTCGCCGCCGTGGTCGCGCCAGGCCGCGGCGACCGCTTCGATGATTTCGCCCGACGCCAGCATGCCGGTCTTGGCCGCCTGCAAACCGATGTCGTGACAGACCACCTCGATCTGGGCGGTGATGACGTTGCCGGGGACCTTGTGAAAACCTCTGACGCCCACCGAGTTCTGCACCGTCACCGCGCTCACCGCACACAGCGCATGAACCCCGAGCAGCGTGCAGGTGCGCACATCCGCCTGCATACCGGCGCCGCCGCCGGAGTCCGACCCGGCGATGGCCAGCACCCGCAGGGGCGTCTCGCCCGGCCCGGGCAGCGGCAGGTACGTCACGTTATAGGTAGATACACCCGATTGCCGTGCTCGGCGAACTCGACCGACTTCTCGGCCATTGCGGCCTCGATGGCTTCCTCGCTGTCGAGCCCGTGCGCGGCGGCGTAGTCGCGCACGTCCTGTGTGATGCGCATCGAGCAGAACTTCGGCCCGCACATCGAGCAGAAGTGCGCCGTCTTGGCCGGTTCGGCGGGCAGCGTCTCGTCGTGGAATTCCCGTGCGGTGTCGGGGTCCAACGACAGTGCGAATTGATCGTTCCAGCGGAACTCGAAGCGTGCCGTCGACAGGGCGTCGTCGCGCTCCTGGGCGCGCGGGTGGCCCTTGGCCAGGTCCGCCGAGTGCGCGGCGATCTTGTAGGCGATCACCCCGTCCTTGACGTCCTTGCGGTCGGGCAATCCCAGGTGTTCCTTCGGGGTCACGTAGCACAGCATCGCGGTGCCGGCCTGCGCGATGATGGCCGCGCCGATCGCCGAGGTGATGTGGTCGTAGGCGGGCGCGATGTCGGTGGCCAGCGGGCCCAGCGTGTAGAACGGCGCCTCCTCGCACAGCTCCTCCTCGAGCCGCACGTTCTCGACGATCTTGTGCATCGGGATGTGTCCGGGCCCCTCGATCATCACCTGTGCGCCATGGGCTTTCGCGATCTTGGTCAGCTCGCCCAGGGTGCGCAGCTCGGCGAACTGCGCGGCGTCGTTGGCGTCGGCGATCGAGCCGGGACGCAGCCCGTCACCGAGCGAGAAGGTGACGTCGTAGCGCGCGAAGATGTCGCAGAGCTCTTCAAAGTTGGTGTAAAGGAACGACTCCCGGTGATGTGCCAGGCACCACGCCGCCATGATCGATCCGCCGCGGGACACGATGCCGGTGACGCGCTTAGCGGTCAACGGCACGTAGCGCAGCAGCACGCCGGCGTGCACGGTCATGTAGTCGACACCCTGCTCGCACTGTTCGATCACGGTGTCGCGGTAGATCTCCCACGTCAGCTCGGTCGGATCGCCCTTGACCTTTTCCAGCGCCTGGTAGATCGGCACCGTGCCGACCGGCACCGGCGAATTGCGCAGGATCCACTCGCGGGTTTCGTGGATGTTCTTGCCGGTGGACAGGTCCATGATGGTGTCGGCGCCCCAGCGGGTGGCCCACACCATCTTGTCGACCTCTTCTGCGATCGACGACGTCACCGCCGAGTTGCCGATGTTCGCATTGACCTTGACCGCGAATGCCTTGCCGATGATCATCGGCTCGCACTCGGGGTGATTGTGGTTGGCCGGGATCACCGCGCGGCCGCGGGCGACCTCGTCGCGCACCAGCTCGGCCGCCACGTCCTCGCGCGCGGCGATGAACGCCATCTCGGCGGTGATCTCGCCGGCGCGGGCGCGCTGCAGCTGGGTCCCGCGGTCGCGGACCACGCCTGGCCGCGCCGGCAGCCCGGCCGCCAAGTCGATCATCGCGTCCGGATCCGTGTATGGACCGGAAGTGTCGTAGAGGTCGAAGTGGTCGCCGGTGGACAGGTGCACCCGCCGGAACGGAACCTTGAGACCCGCGCCGTTGCCCGGCGTCGCAATTTCGCGATAGGCCTTGCTACTGCCCGCGATGGGTCCCGTGGTCACGGACGGTTCGACAGTTGCGGTCATTTGTCATCTCCCTACGCCGGCATTACCCGGTCAGGTTCGTACGGTCGACGGCCCCAGCCGTCCTCTCAGCGCACTCGGCGTGCGCTCCCGCGTCCTTGTGTTTGATCGTCCGCACGCGACGTTACCCCCAACCCCGTACCGGGCGACTCTCGCCGTCGAATCCGGCCGGTGGAATGATGGAGACGTGCCACAGCCCACGCCAATGACCGGCGATGCCGAGCGCGCCGCCTCGGGACACTTGAGCGTCGGCAGCTTCCGCTTTTGGTTCGCCGGCGAGCGCTGGGAATGGTCCGACGAGGTCGCGCGGATGCACGGTTACGAACCCGGGTCGGTGGTGCCGACCACTGAGCTACTGCTGTCGCACAAGCATCCTGATGACCGTGAACACGTCCGCGATCTGCTCGACTACGCGGTGCAGTCGGGAGAGTCGTTCTCCAGCCGTCACCGCTTCATCGACACCGCCGGCGGTGAGCACGATGCGATCGTCGTGGCCGACCGCATCCTGGACGAATCGGGAGCGGTGGTGGGCACCGCGGGCTACTACATCGACCTCACCGAGACATTCGGTGAAGCGCGCTCGGAGACCCGCCAGGAGGTGCTCGACG
The DNA here is from genome assembly GCF_001954045.1 of Mycobacterium sp. SP-6446. NCBI lineage: Bacteria > Bacillati > Actinomycetota > Actinomycetes > Mycobacteriales > Mycobacteriaceae > Mycobacterium > Mycobacterium sp. SP-6446. The sequence goes on from NZ_MBEM01000140.1 coordinate 96,211, forward strand.
AGGCGCTGCCGGACTTGTTCGAGAACCGCGCGGCCATCGAGCAGGCCAAGGGCGTCCTGATAGCCGTCTACCGGGTCAGCGCGGATCAGGCCTTTCGGGTGCTGCAGTGGCGGTCGCAGGAGACCAACGTCAAGCTGCGTGTGCTGGCCAAACAACTCGTCAGCGAAGTCGTCAGCCTGCCGCCGCCGTCGCCGACCGTGCAAAGCCAGTTCGACCACGTGCTGCTGACCGTGCACGAGCGCGTGCCCGCCGAATCCAGCCGGTGACGGGGCGCGGCTAGGCCTCTTCCATCGCCTCGCCGAGCTCCTCGAGGACCTTGTTGTGGTGGTTGCTTGCCAAGAGGTGTCCGGCGGCGATGACCATGGCCACCGGCCAGTCGATGAGTTCGAACGCGGCCAGCGCGGCCAGACCCCCGTAGTACGCCATCTGCTCGGGCCGCGGAATCTCCAGCTGACCAAAAACCGGAAGATTCACGGCGAAGGTCTCGCCTTCGCGGATTTTCTGCACCGCCTCGCTCTGCGAGGTCCCTCTGCGAGCTTTCTTTTCGGCCATCATTTGCCTTTCCGTAACTAAGCATTTCCCGTTGAGCCGGGTCGGGTGGTCAACGTCGGAGATATGTCGACGACCGACGTCCTGGCCGATCCGATGACTTCGACGGTAGCTTCTGTGCTGACCGTGCCCGTGCGGCAGCTATATGCGCTGCTCTGGCGGGTGGGCGTCGTGGAGATTGTGGAGACCGACCGGATGACTCGCCGCGCCCCTGAGCCCACGCCCGCGGGCCGGGCGGGGCACAGCCGAGCGGTCGGCTGAGCCCGGTACTCACACATTCAGTTGGTGCTGCGCAATTGCGCCGTGCCCGCGCGGCGGCCCGTCGTCTTCTTGGCCGGCCGCTTGGCGGCGGCTTTCTGGGCCTTTTGCGGCGGCGGCTCCGTCGGAACCGGCTTGAGGGTCGCTTTCGCGGCCGTTGGCTGCGTCTCCGGTTTGCGGTTCAGCCGCTGCAGCAGCAGCGCGCCGCCACCGACCGCCAGCAGCACCGGCCACTCGACCAGGCCGGCGACACCGAGCGCACCGATGGCCAGCGCGGCCGCGGGGGTCGAATGACTGCCCGAATTGATTCCGCGCCTAATGCCTTCCGCGGCGCCGGTTACGCCGCCGACGATTCCGTTCACCGCCGCGCCGCCCACCGCTCCAGCGGTCGCCGTGGTGGCCGCTGCCGCACGATTCACCGTTTTGCCCACGCTGCGGACTGTTCCGCCAACGACACCCATAGCGACTCCCTGGCTTTAGATATCGCAAGCGTACGCCGGCTCTGGACTATTTCAACGCGAGCGAATGGTCGCACGGATTCGCCTCAGCGAATGTCGATCAGCACGGGCGCGTGATCGCTCGGCGCCTTGCCCTTGCGCTCCTCGCGGACGATCTGCGCATCGGTCACGCGGGCGGCCAGCGCCGGCGACGCGAGGATGAAGTCGATGCGCATGCCCCGGTTCTTCGGGAACCGCAACTGGGTGTAGTCCCAGTAGGTGTAGACCCCGGGGCCGGGCGTGAAAGGCCTTACCACGTCGGTGAATTGCGCGTCGACAATGGCGTTGAACGCGCGCCGCTCCGGCTCGGACACGTGTGTGGAGCCGACATAGAATTCGGTGCTCCATACGTCCTCGTCCGTCGGGGCGATGTTCCAGTCTCCGACCAGCGCGATCTGCGCGGTGGGATCGTCGTGCAGCCAGCCGGCGGCCGTATCACGGAGGCGGCAAGCCAATCCAGCTTGTAGGCGTAGTGCGGATCGCCCAGGGCGCGTCCGTTCGGCACGTACAGGCTCCACACCCGTACACCACCGCAGGTGGCACCGAGGGCGCGGGCTTCCGCCGCTACGGCCACCTCGGGCTTGCTACTCCAGCTGGGCTGGCCGTCGAAGCCGATCTGCATATCGTCCAGACCGACTCGGGACGCGATGGCCACACCGTTCCATTGGTTGAAGCCGACGTGTGCGACCTCGTAGCCGAGTTCGAAGAACGGCAGGGCGGGGAATTGACCATCGGCGCATTTGGTCTCCTGCATGGCCAGCACGTCGACGTCGGCGCGAGCAAGCCAGTCGACGACGCGGTCCAAGCGGGTGCGGATCGAATTCACGTTCCAGGTGGCGAGCCGCAGCCGCGGCGATCGCAATTGCGGCGAAGCCGGGCGCAGCGGGTCGCCGCCATCAAGCACGCCGTCGGGCATGGCTAGACCGTATCGATTCTTCGGCCCGGCATGTAGCGCCGGCGGTGGTGCAGCCGGAAGCCGAGCGCATCGGCGAGTGCGATGCCGTCGGTGTCGTCGTCGCCGACTTGCACGCAACCGCGGGTTGCGCCGCGACTCGCACCCCAGGCCAACAGCGCCTCGCCCGCTTGGCGTGCCGGTTCACCCGCCACGGAAAGGAACAGCCACCGGGTGCCGTCGGGTGCGTTGGTCACAGCGGCTCGCCAGCGCTCCCGTTGTATGACGCTCGGGTCCGGCTGTGACGCTGGCGTGACGCTCGACAAGTCGCACACCGAGACTCGCTCGGTGTGTGCGGCCGCGAGGCCGGGCGGCGGCCGCAGCAACCGGTCGGGGAAGGCTAACCAGGGTGTCAGGCCGCGCCGGTCGTACCAGTCGACGATCGCGGGGATGGTCGCGGTGTGAGCCGAAATATCCAGGGGCACAGCGGAATTAGCGCACAGGGTGGTATCGTCTCCGGCCCGCAGCAGCCAGCCGTCCAGCCAAGTGTGTTCGACCGCGGGGCAGGCCGCGGCGGCGGCGTGCTCGAGTGCCCGGATCGCCGACGCGCGCACCGGCGCGTCGGTCAGCACCCGCAGCGCCACCACGTCGGCGGGCGAGCACTCCACGACGGCGCCGGTTTTCGTCCGGACCCGCACCACCGGATCGACCGCCAGCAGATGCCCCACCGCATCGGTGAGTGGCGGGACCGAACCGGCGGGGCGTCGGTAGCGAACCGTCACCCGCGTTCCCAACTCGGGCCACGAGACCATCAGTGGCCGAACGGGTCCGGCCCCTCGCCGGGCAACCACGACAAACCCGGAACGCCCCAGCCGTGCGACTTCACCGCGCGCTTGGCGGCGCGGGCGTGCCGGCCGATGAGCCGGTCCAGATAGAGAAAGCCGTCCAGGTGCCCGGTCTCGTGCTGCAGCATGCGCGCGAACAGGCCGGTGCCCTCGATGACGACCGGGCTACCGTCGGCGTCGAGTCCGGTGACCCGCGCCCACTTCGCGCGGCCGGTGGGGAACGACTCGCCGGGAACCGACAAACACCCTTCGTCGTCGTCCCCCGGATCGGGCATGGTCTCGGGGATTTCGGAGGTTTCCAGGACGGGATTGACGACCACACCCCGGCGTCGATCCGTCATTCCGCGGTCCTCGGCGCAGTCGTAGACGAACAGCCGCAGTCCGTAGCCGATCTGGTTGGCGGCCAGCCCCACCCCGTGGGCGGCGTCCATCGTGTCGTACATGTCGGAGATCAAGCCGGCCAGATCCGCCGGCAGCGAACCATCGGCGGCCACCGCCACCGGTGTCGTCGGGGCGTGCAAGACCGGATCTCCCACGATGCGAATGGGTACGACTGCCATGGTCGGCTAGCTTAGGCGGGGTGGACAACGGCTTGGGGGACAGCCGGGCAATCTTGGCCAATCCGCCGACTCGCGGGTCTGGATTACGGATTGAGGGTTCGCGGCGTGGTTCAATATTCGCCGAAACATGCCCCTATGTAAGTCAAGTCATTCGCACAGTTTGAGAATCGCCGAGAAGGGTCCAGGGGAAGCGATATGGACAGCGCCATGGCGCGGGCAAATCGATCGGGGGACGACTCTGAAATCGCCGATGGGCTGACGCGCCGCGAACACGACATCCTCGCATTCGAACGCCAGTGGTGGAAATTTGCCGGGGTCAAGGAAGAAGCGATCAAAGAGCTGTTCTCGATGTCGGCGACGCGCTACTACCAGGTGCTCAACGCGCTGGTGGACCGGCCCGAGGCGCTGGCCGCCGACCCGATGCTCGTGAAGCGGTTGCGACGGCTGCGCGCCAGCCGCCAGAAGGCCCGCGCGGCGCGGCGCCTGGGCTTCGAGGTCACCTGACACCTGACGCGCCTTTGCAGGTTCCGGCCCGGTTCTAGCTACAGTGGGCTGCGATGAAAGAGCGCGTCCCCGACTCGACGGGGCTTCCCCTGCGGGCCATGGTGATGGTGCTGCTGTTCCTCGGCGTCATTTTCCTGCTGCTGGGCTGGCAGGCCCTGGGTAGCTCGGGAAACTCCGAGGACGACTCGGCGTCGCAGGTGTCCAGCGTGACCAGCAGCACGACCTCGACGACGGCCTCGACGACCGGTAAGCCCCCGGCGAACCAGGCCGAGGTGCGCGTGTACAACATCTCGTCCAGGGAGGGCGTCGCCGCGCACACCAAGGACCAGCTCACGGGTGCCGGCTTCAAGGTCACCGAGGTTGGGAACCTGTCGATCCCCGATGTCGCGGCCACCACGGTGTACTACACCGACGCCGACGACGAGCACGCCACCGCCGATGCCGTCGGCCAGAAGCTGAGCGCACCCGTCCAACCGCGCATCCCCGCACTCGCCAACCAACCGCCCGGGGTCATCGTGTTGGTGACGGGCTGACGTTCGCATCGCTGCAAATTCGGAGGTCGGCGGGCTAGGCTTCCGCTATGCCTAAGCACCGCAATGTCGCTGCCGCCGCCATATTCGCGATCGCGTTGGTAGGTGCGTGCTCGTCGCCCCAACACGCATCGACGACCCCGGGTACCCCGCCGGCGGTCTGGACTGGATCGCCCGCGCCGTCGGGAGGCTCGGGCGAGGAGGGGGCGCCGGCGGGCGCCGGCGCGGCGTCCGCATCGCAGCGCATGATCACCCATCTCAAGGCTCCGGACGGCGCCCAGGTGGCCACCGCGACGCTCGAGTTCGCCAACGGGTATGCCACCATCACGATCGCGACGACCGGTCCGGGTCAGCTCACGCCAGGATTCCACGGAGTGCACATCCACAAGGTGGGCAAGTGCGAACCCAATTCGGTCGCACCCACCGGCGGCGCGCCCGGCGACTTCTTGTCCGCCGGCGGGCACTTCCAGGTGCCCGGCCACGCGGCCGAGCCGGCCAGCGGTGACCTGACGTCGCTGCAGGTTCGCAAGGACGGTTCGGGGACGCTGATGACGACCACCGACGCGTTCACGATGGAAGACCTGTTGAACGGCGAGAAGACCGCGATCATCATTCACGCCGGCGCCGACAACTTCGGCAACATCCCACGCGATCGTTACAACCAGACCAACGGCACGCCGGGGCCCGACGCGACGACGATGAGCACCGGCGACGCCGGCAAGCGGGTAGCCTGCGGTGTCATCGGTGCCGGCTAACAAGACCCGCGCTCGCATCGATTTCAAGCGCTCACCGCGACCGACCATCGGCGTCGAGTGGGAGTTCGCGCTCGTCGACGCGCAGACCCGCGACTTGAGCAACGAGGCCACCGCCGTCATCGCCGAGATCGGCGAAAACCCGCGCGTGCACAAGGAATTGCTGCGCAACACCGTCGAGGTCGTCAGCGGTATCTGCGATTGCACCGGACAGGCGATCGAGGACCTGCGCGAAACGCTGGGGCCGGCCCGCCGGATCGTCCGCGACCGCGGCATGGAGCTGTTCTGCGCGGGCACCCACCCGTTCGCGCGCTGGTCCACCCAGAAGCTCACCGATGCGCCCCGCTATGCCGAGCTGATCAAGCGCACCCAGTGGTGGGGCCGGCAGATGCTGATCTGGGGTGTGCACGTGCACGTCGGAATCTCGTCGGCGCACAAGGTGATGCCGATCATGTCGTCGCTGCTGAAGTACTACCCCCACCTGCTCGCGTTGTCCGCCTCCTCACCGTGGTGGGGTGGCGAGGACACCGGATACGCCAGCAATCGCGCGATGATGTTTCAGCAGTTGCCGACCGCCGGGCTGCCGTTCCAATTCCAGACCTGGGCGGAGTTCGAGGGCTTCGTCTACGACCAGAAGAAGACCGGCATCATCGACCACATGGACGAAGTCCGTTGGGACATCAGGCCTTCGCCGCACCTGGGCACCCTCGAGGTGCGCGTCTGCGACGGCGTGTCCAACCTGCGCGAGCTGGGCGCGCTGGTGGCGTTGACGCACTGCCTGATTGTCGACCTGGACCGCCGGCTGGACGCCGACGAGTCGTTGCCGACCATGCCGCCCTGGCATGTGCAGGAGAACAAGTGGCGAGCCGCCCGCTACGGCCTGGACGCGATCATCATCCAGGACGCGGACAGCAACGAGCGCCTGGTCACCGAGGATCTGCTCGACGTGTTGAACCGGCTCGAGCCCGTCGCGAAGTCACTGCACTGCGCTGACGAATTGGCGGCGGTGGCCGACATCCCGCGAGTCGGCGCTTCGTACCAGCGGCAGCGGCGGGTCGCCGAAGAGCATGACGGCGATCTGCGCGCCGTTGTCGACGCGCTCGTGAGCGAGCTGGACAGCTGAGTCATGGTGGGCCTCGAAGCCGTTGAGATGGCGATGTTTCCGCTCGAATCGGCGGTGCTGCCCAACCAGGATCTGCCGCTGCGGATTTTCGAGCCCCGCTACGTCGCGCTTGTGCGCCACTGCGTCGAGGCCGGTGATCCCTTCGGCGTGGTGCTGATATCCCGCGGGCGCGAGGTCGGCGGCGGCGAGACGCGGTGTGATGTCGGCGTTTTGACCCGGATCACCGAATGCGTCGATCACGGGCTCGACCGATACTCGCTGCGCTGCCGTACCGGTGAGCGAATTCGGGTGCGCGAGTGGCTGACCGACGACCCCTACCCGCGGGCGACGGTCACGCTGTGGCCCGACGAGCCGGGGGATCCGGTGACCCGAGCGCAGCTGCACGACGTCGAAGAGCGGGTGATCGCGCTGTTCGAGCGGATCGCCGAAGCGCGCGGCGCGCAGCTGCCGGGGCGCGACGTGCTGTTGGGCTACGACGAAGCCGGCGCCGACGACCCCGGACCGCTCATGTTCGGGTTGGCATCCCGCCTTCCGATCGGCACCGCCGACCGTTACGCCGTGCTGTCCGCCCCGTCGGCCGCCGACCGGCTCGCCGCGCTGCGCGAGGCCGTGGACACCGTTGCCGAGATGGTGGAGTTCCAGCTATCCGAATGAATACCGATGTGACAGTTGAGATCAACGACGGCGTGGCGGTGCTCACGCTTAATCGTCCCGAACATCTCAACGCCTACACCGCCGACATGGGCTCGCTGTTGAGTCTGGCGTATCGGGATTGCGACGATGACGACGACGTCCGCGCCATCGTCGTCACCGGGGCGGGCGGCGCCTTTTGCGCCGGCGCGGACTTCTCGGGCAACGTATCGCCGTTCGACGCCGCGGCCGAGACTTTCTCGGCATCGCCGATCAACCCGGCGGCCTTCGAATTACGCAAGCCGGTGATCGCCGCGCTCAACGGCCACGCCATCGGCATCGGCCTGACCATCGCGCTGCAGGCCGACATCCGCATCGTCGCGATCGACGCGAAATACGGTGTGGTGCAGGTGCGCCGGGGCGTGATACCTGACTGCATGTCGCACTGGACGTTGGCGCATCTGACAACCCTGGGCGCGGCCGCGGAGATACTGCTGACCGGCCGCACCTTCACCGGGGCGGAGGCTGTCGCGCTCGGCGTCGCCAACGCGGCGTTGCCCGCCGAACGGGTGCTCGCCCATGCGATGGAAATGGCGCGCGACATCGCGATCAACGTCGCTCCGATGTCCGCGGCGCTGGCCAAGCGGCTGCTCTGGGACAGCGCAATCAACAACTACACCGCGCGAGAGGTCGCGTCGCTGGAAACGCAGCTGCACCACCGGGTGATGGGAACTCCCGACGCCCGCGAGGGAGTCTCCGCGTTCCTGGACCGTCGGCCGCCGCGGTTCAGCGCGCGGCTTTCGGCCGAATGGACGGATTTACCGGAGCCGGACTAGCCAAACTGGCCGAGTAGCTGGCTGCCGGCCGGGACCTAAGGCCCGTGCCCCGACCAGGTTTCCCAAGAGCGCCCGAAGACCTCGCTGCTCTGTGTGGTTGGGTCGAACCGTCGGCGGCGCACGATGCCCTTGACCGCGCTCACGCCGGCAGCGCAACCCAAGCCAAGGATGACAAGGGGTTCCCACCAAGTGTCCTTGATGACAAATTCACCGGTTCTGTGGACCTCGACGTCGTGACCGACGTCTGGAGACGAGGCACCGGTAATGATCACTGATCCCTTCGGCGCACCGCTTGCGTGCGCGGAACAGTTATTGATGGGTACGTTGACGCTATCCGCCCCGTTGTCCCAACAGTTGTCGACTGTCACTCGAGCGGGAACACCGAAGTGCCGATTCCATACCAGGAATGTCGCGATGGCGAACAACGCGAGCGAAGCGACGAACAAGCCCATGATGGTGAGGAGTCGGGGACGATCGCTACTTCGGCTGGGCCGCATCACGGTGATCCTCCCACCCCCCGGACAGTTTCGTTGACGATGTGCCGGCTCCCTCCCGTTGATCTGCAGGTGGCAGAACGGCACGCGTCCGGGCGGTGTCGCGGCTACAGTGAGATCCGCATCATGTCCGGATGTGCGGTTGCTGTAGCCGCGGCGGTCCGCCCGGGGCGCGTGTGATTAGTGTGCTCCGGCGGGAGGCGCGGTTGATGGGCACGTTGGCCCATTTTTGGCACCCAGCACAGACGGCACCGTGGGTCTTGTCGGAACGAGGCGGGCATCGGTGGACGGGTTGCTGGAGCGCTCGGCGGTGCTCGCCGAGCTCGGCGATGTGGCGCGGCAGGTCGCCCGCGGCGGTGCGGGGCGGCTGATTTTGGTGCGGGGTGAGGCCGGGGTCGGAAAGACCGCGGTGCTGAATCACTTTGGGGCCGGGCTGGATTCCTCGATGCGGGTGCTACGGGGCTGGTGTGATCCGCTGGTCGCGCCGCGCCCGTTGGGACCGCTGATTGACGCGTTGGCCGGGGTGGGCCCCGCCGCGGCTGGCGCGCTGGACGCGGCGATCCAATCCGGAGACACCGGCGCGCTCTACCGGCGGCTGCTGGGAGTGTTGCGCGACGGGCACAGCTGGGTGTGGGTGATCGAAGACGCCCATTGGGCGGACGGCGCCACCCTGGATCTGCTGCGCTTCCTGGCCCGGCGCACCGAGTCGCTGCCCCTGCTGCTGGTGGTGTCCTACCGCGACGATGAACTTGACCGACACCACCCGCTGTCGGTTGCCCTGGGGGATGTGGCCACCTGCGCTGCGGTGCGCCGCATCGCACTCGAGCCGCTGAGCCGCCATGCGGTGGCACAGCTGGCCACCGGCACCGGGGTCAACGCCGAGCGGCTACACGAACTCACCGGGGGTAACCCGTTTTTCGTCACCGAGGTGCTGGCCGCCGGCCCGGCGGCGCTGACCCGGCAGGGCTTGCCGCGCAGCATTGCCGAAGCGGTGCGCGGCCGGCTGGCCCGCCTGTCGCCGGCCGCGCGCGAGACCGCTGCTGCGGTAGCGGTCTGCGGCCCACGCGCCGCTGTCGCCCTGGTGGAAAAGGTTTGCCCCGCGGCCGGCATCGGACTGGCCGAATGCCTCGACGCCGGAGTGCTGGTCGAAGGGCACGACGTCATCGACTTCCGCCACGAACTGGCCCGCCGCGCCACCGCCGACCACATCGCCAACTACCAGCGTCGGGTGTTGCATAAACGGGCACTGGCGGTGCTGGCTGAGCCGCCAATCGATCCGGATACCTTGTCGGCGTTGGCGTTTCACGCCGAACAGGCCAGCGATACTGACGCCGTCATCCGGTATGGGCCCGCGGCCGCCGAACGGGCGTCAGTACTTGGCGCGAACCGGGAAGCCGCCGAGCTATACGAGCTCACGCTGCGCCACGCCGATAGCGTCAACGTCGAACAAAAGGTGCGCTGGATTGAGCAGCACGCGTTGGCCTGCTATCTGTGCGGGCTCGCCGAGGCAGCGGTGTCATCGTGGCGCGAGGCGATCCGCTTACGTCTCGCGCAGGGTGATCCGCTCGGCCAAAGCGAGAATCTGCGCTGGCTGTCCCATGAGTTATGGGGCATGGGCCGGGTCAGCGAGGCCTTCGATGCTGCACGAGCCGCGTTAGAACTGGTGCAAGACGCCGGGCCGAGTCCGCAGCTGGGCTGGGCGCTGGTCAACTTGGCAGAGTTCGGGGGCTGGGGTTTCGACTCGGCCGCCGTTGACTACGCCGGCCGAGCCATCGCCTTAGGAACCCGCATCGCTGATAACGCTCTGGTTATCCGGGCCCGCGCCGCAGCCGCGACGGCTCAGATCCTCACCGACGACACCGGTTGGGAGCAGCTGGAAGCGGCGTGGCGTGACGCGATGGCCACCGAAACCCGCGGCGAACATGCCGGACTGCTGGCGACTCTGGTTTGCTGTCTGGCGGCGTTGCACTACGACATCGATCGCGCCGATCGCTACATCACCGACTCGCTGGCCTTCTGCCGCGACCATAACGTGTTCACCTTCGAGGCCTTGGTCGTCGGGGGCGATGCGGTGGCGCGGCTGCATCGCGGCGACTGGGACCACGCCCGCACAGCTGCCGAAGACCTCCTCACCCGGCCGGGCTTGGCCGCAGTGAACCGGATTCTGCCGCAGCTCATCCTCGCCCTGCTACATGCTCGGCGCGGCCAGCACTCCGCCGTCACGCTGCTTGATGACGCGCTCGCCGGGGCCGAAACGGACCACCTTCGGTTCTTCTCGGTGTGGGCAGCGCGTGCCGAGGCGGCCTGGCTGGCCGGCGACGACGACACCTGCCGCAGCGAAGCCCACGAAGGGCTGGCGGCCACGGATGCCAACACCGACCCCTGGCTGGTCGGCGCGCTGCGCCGCTGGCTGTATCTGGTCGGCGACCGACCCGCGGCCTCCAGCGGCGACCCATGCACACCGTTCGAGCTAGAGGTCCGCGGCGAGTGGCAGGCCGCCGTGGAGGAATGGCTGCGCCGGGGCTGCCCCTACGAGGCGGCCATCGCCCAACTCGGCGGCGATATCGCCGCCGTGCAATCGGCACTGGCGACCTTTGACCGCCTCGGCGCCCGGGCCACGGCACGGCGCGCCCAGCAACGACTCACTGAGTTGCGTGGTCGCACCCGCCGCAGCCGTCGCGCCGACATCCTCGCCGACCCCGACGGACTAACCCGCCGCGAAAGAGAAATACTGACCCTGATCGCCGCGGGTCACAGTAACGCCGAGATCGCTACCGAACTGACCATCAGCAGCAGGACCGTTGCCCACCATGTCGCGGCGATCCTGGCCAAACTTGGCGTCGACAACCGCATCCAAGCCGCCGCCCATGCTCTGCAGCGCCCGACCATATCAGGGCTCTGACACGACGTCTCGCGCCAAAAATGGGCCCAATTGCCCATCAACCGCGCCCTCTCGCCGACGCACACTACACACAGGCGCACCGTGGCGGGCCGCCCGGACACGTCGTGTCTGCCAACGAGAACCCCGCCGGAGACGAGGAGCCGGCACATGGTCGATCACGTGGCCCGACCGGCTGGCCTGCCGATCGCGGCCGCAGCGGCCACCACCGCATAAACCGGAACTGTGATCACCTTGGCCAGCGTGGCGAACCTGGTTGCTGCCCTGGCGAATTGAGTACGGGGTCCGGGAACGGATGACGAAGGAAAACAGCATGAACACCAAGCACACCCCGAAGAAGTTCATCGCGGGGACACTGCTGTCAGGCAGCGTCGCCGTGGTCCTTTTAGGCGTGGGAGCCGCTACCGCCCGAGCCGACGCATATCCGCGTGCGGTGTGCAACGGTATGGCTTGCAGCTACGTATGGTGTCCGGGCATGCCACTGCCGCAGCCGAATCATGGGGCTCCAGATTGGGACATGAACGTCTGCCACCACTTTATGATCGGCAAGATCGCTCCGGATTCCCCGCCGTGGGTTACTAATGGGGGACAGAATCGCCAAGTTAGCCCGATGCTAATCGAGGGCGATCCAGGTCCTTGCCCCGGTTGTGTGAGCTAAGCCGCCGCAGGGCATCGGAAGTGCTTTGCCGGGATTCCCGCGTAGTACCCCGGTTCGATCCTCGTCTTCGTTGTGGAGGGAAGTCGGATCGGCCGGTTAGTCGGGAGATGCCGTATTAAGCGGCCCTGACCGATCCGGACCGCCACTCGCCGCTATCTCGTCGGGCAGAAGGCATCGTTCTGAGAGACCCCACGGTGCCCGCTGTTTCGGGTGCCAAAAAATGGGCCCAATTGCCCATCAACCGCGCCCAGCCGCCGGCGCACACTTTAACTACACGCGCCCCGGCCCCGCCGCCGGGACGCGTCCGTTCTGCCAACCGCAGACCCCACCGGAGACAAGGAGTCGGCAC
>NZ_MBEM01000141.1:0-2990 GCF_001954045.1 Mycobacterium sp. SP-6446
AGGTCGGCCTTCTTGGTCTCGGCGATCTCGCGACACTGGTCCCAGGTCACCTTGGCGACCTTGTCCTTGTGCGGCTCGGCCGAACCCTTGCTCACGCCCGCGGCTTTCAGCAGCAGCTTGGCGGCGGGCGGTGTCTTGAGCGCGAAGGTGAAGCTGCGGTCCTCGTAGACCGTGATCTCCACCGGGATGACGTTGCCGCGCTGGTTCTCCGTCGCGGCGTTGTACGCCTTGCAGAACTCCATGATGTTGACGCCGTGCTGGCCGAGCGCGGGTCCCACCGGCGGAGCGGGGTTGGCCTGCCCGGCCTGGATCTGCAGCTTGATCAGCCCGATGACTTTCTTCTTCGGGGCCATGAGATGTTGACGTTCCTTCCTGGGAGTTAAATCTTGGAGACTTGGCCGAAGGTGAGTTCCACCGGCGTTTCGCGGCCGAAGATCGACACCAGCACCTTGAGCTTCTGCTGTTCGCCGTTGACCTCGCTGATCGTGGCCGGCAATGTGGCGAACGGCCCGTCCATCACCGTCACCGATTCGCCCACCTCGTAGTCGACCTCGACGACGGGGCGTTCCAGGCCGCCCGCCTCGGTGGCGGCGGCGGTGCTGGCCGCGCCCTTGGCGGCCTTCTTCGACGAGCCCGGGGGCAGCAGGAACTTCACCACGTCGTCGAGCGCCAGCGCCGACGGGCGGGACGTCGCCCCGACGAAGCCGGTCACGCCGGGCGTATTGCGCACCGCGGACCACGAGTCGTCGGTCAGGTCCATGCGCACCAGGATGTAGCCGGGCAGCACCTTGCGGTTGACCTGCTTGCGCTGGCCGTTCTTGATCTCGGTGACCTCTTCGGTCGGCACTTCCACCTGGAAGATGTAGTCGCCGACGTCCAGGTTCTGCACCCGGGTTTCCAGGTTGGCCTTGACCTTGTTCTCGTACCCCGCGTAGGAGTGCACGACGTACCAGTCGCCGGGTTTGCTGCGCAGTTCCGCCTTGAGCGCGGCGGCCGGGTCGATTTCCTCGGCCGGCTCGGTGGGAGCCTCGACCGGCTCGATGGGAGCCTCGGCGTCAGGGGTCTCAGCGACCTCCTGCACGTCGACCGCCTCACCCGCGGACGTGTCACCGTCGAAGGTAGTCACGGTTTTCAGTCCTCTCTGTCACTCGCTCAGCCGAACACCAACAGGACCAGCTTGGTCAGCCCGAAGTCCGCGAGACCGACCAGCGCCACCATGAAGGCGAGAAACGCCAGCACCACCGAGGTGTAGGTGACCATCTGTTTGCGGTTCGGCCAGATCACCTTCCGCATCTCCCCAACGACCTGCTTGAGGTAGTTGTAGACGAACACGAACGGGTTAGCCGAACGGCCGGCGGGCTTCTTCGGTTTCTTGGCCTGCTTGCGGTCCTTCTTGGCTGCCCGGGTCTTCTTGGCCTTGCCCTCGTCCTCGGCCTCGTCCGGCGACTCGATGTCGACGTCTTCGTCGACGTCGGCCACCCGCTGCCGGGAGCGCTTGCCGGTGGGCCGCGCGGGCTTGGTCACCACGGCGGTCCGACCACCGCCGGCGCGGCTGTCGTCGGTCTCGCCGCCGTCGCTTGCGGCGTCGTTGGCAGCGTTGCCCTCGTCGCTCACCGCATGCTCCTTTGTTCGTTGGCTTTTAGTGTCCAGCATGGCACGTCTTGGCCGTCAGCAGGGGCGACAGGACTTGAACCTGCAACCTGCGGTTTTGGAGACCGCTGCTCTGCCATTTGAGCTACGCCCCTTCGCGGTTGGCAGGCCAACCTGCGCTTACCTACCGGGGCCTACACGACACGCGCGCTCCCCGTTCGGTGATCGCCGAACCGACGGACAGCGCGCTGTATTGGGAAAACCCCGAGGTCCGAGTGTACATCGACGCAGGAGTCAGATACTAATTACGCGCTTCGGACGACCTGGCCGGACTCCGCGTCCCAGCGCAGGTTCGCGGAACCGTCGCTGTACTGGCTCATCAACGTGGTGTAGGCCTCCAAGACCACCTCACCGTCGTCGGTGGTGCAGATGTTCTTGGTGACGACGATGTCGGCGCCGAAGCGCTCCTGCACCGATTGGACTTCCATGCGGGCCCACAGCTTGTCGCCGGCCTTGATCGGCTTGGAGAACACAAACCGCTGGTCGACCTGGACGATCACCAGGGTCTCCATGCCGATGTCGACATGCCGGAAGAAATCCAGCTGGACCAGCTTCGCGAAGATGGTAGCGAAGGTCAGCGGTGCGACGATCGCGTCGTGGCCGAGTTCGGCGGCGGCCTCCTCGTAGAGATGGGCCGGGTGGTTGTTCTTGATCGATAGCGCAAACTGACGCAGTTGTTCGCGACCCACGACGAAATAATCCGGATACCGCCAGATCATCCCGCGGATATCGGTCTTGAGCGCCATGGGCTACGCCAGAGTCGCGGACGCGATGGCCCTGCCGAAGATCTTCTTGCCGCCCGCCGTGGCCGTGAGTGCGATGGTCACGGACTTGCTTTCCGGATCGACCGATTTCACCCTGCCGCTGAACACGAGCTCGGCGCCCTTGCCGTCGTTGGGCACCGGGACCACGGCGGTGAACCGCACGTTGTACTCGGTGACCGCGCCCGGGTCGCCGACCCACGACGTGACGTAGCCGCCGCCCAATCCCATGGTCAGCATCCCGTGCGCGATCGCGGTGTCCAGCCCGACGACCTTGGCGATCTCGTCGTCCCAGTGAATCGGGTTCAAGTCCCCGGAGACGCCCGCGTAGTTGACCAGATCCTGGCGCGTCAGCGGGTAAGTCCTCTCCGGGAGACGGTCACCCACCTTCACCGAGCTGAACTCACGCAGTGGCATCAGAAAATCCCTCTCCTCCATCCTCACCGGCACGGCCCGCGAGAGTCGTGTAGGTCTCCTGCACGATGTCACCGGCGTCGTCGGTGACGATGTTCTTGGTCACGATGATCTGGGTGCCGTGCGACTGGCGGACCGAGTCCACATAGACGTCGCAGTACAGCT
>NZ_MBEM01000142.1:0-15461 GCF_001954045.1 Mycobacterium sp. SP-6446
GAGTGTCAAGGATCAACCGACACAGAAACGTCAACCATCAACCGACACTGAACAGCCCCACCGTATTTCACCTGGTCAGACCGTATTTGCGACATTTAGATCGGCTAGGCAGAGTGCGATTTACCGGCGTCGTACCGGCGCGTGGCGCGGTGGGTGCGGCGCTAGCTAACTGCGCTTGGCCTTGCGTTTCGGTGCGGCCGTGCTTTTGGCGCGGCGACCGACTTTGGTGTTGCCCTTCGCGCGGGCAGCCTTGGCGAACTTGGCGCGGGCTGGCATCGCCGAGCTTTACGATGCTGCTCAGGGCTCGGCGCTGAAGGAGGCCCGATGGCACTGCCTGCATTGGTTCTTATGCACGGAGGCGGGTTCGCCGCTGATTGTTGGGAACCCACCGTCGACGTGATCCAAGGCATGGAGCCGAGGCTAAGGGTGCTGGCCGTTGATCTGCCGGGGCGGCGAGGGAAGCCCGGTGACCTGATCACCGCTTGTATCGACGGGTGGGTCGACTCGGTGCTGTCGGACATCGAGAATGCTGCGCTCGACGACCTCGTGATCGTCGGCCATTCGCTGGCGGGCGTGATCGTCCCCGGTGTTGTCACCAAGCTCGGCTCAGCGCGGGTGCGGGAGATGATCTTGGCCACCGCGCAAGTACCAACCAACGGCAGCGCCCTGGTGGACACGCTTCCCGGGGCGCAGAGCTGGTACGCACGTCGCACCGCGAAACGTTATGTGCAGAAAGGCCGTTCGGTTCGGGCGGGAGGTTTGCCTACTGCGTTGGCGGGGTTTGTATTCTGCAACGGAATGACTCCCGAACAGCGCAAGTTCACGCTGGCTCGGTCTTGTCAGGAATCACCCTCCATGATGATAGAAAACGTTGACCGCAGTGGTATGCCCGACGAGGTGCCACGAACGTGGATACTCACTCGGCGCGATCGCGCCGTCTCGATGAAGATTCAACATGAGTGCATCGCCGCGCTTGGCGGAGTGCAGAGCCTCATCGAGATCGACACCTGCCACATGCTGATGGTGAGCGAACCTGAACGGCTGGCAGAGATCCTTGTTGAGCGCTGCCGGTTGTACGCGTAAGGGAGCCCGGCGCAAGCCTCCTCAACCGGCCCGGCGACCGACTAGGGTGTGCCGCTTTACGGGTAGCCCTTGAAGTCTGCGCCTGTGGGGATGTTGGGGTATTGGGCGACACTCTGCTGAAATTGCGCGATTTGTTGCAGTACCGGGCGCATCACCCAGCCCATGTCCATCGACACTTCCCAGAGGTTGAAGCGTTCCCCCGGATCGCCGATCAGGTTGAACACCATGGGCAGCTGGACGTCTGTGACGGGTTCTCCGATCGCCTCGGATTTACGGAACACGACCTTGAAGTTCTTCCACTTCACTGACATCAGCTGACCATCAAGACCGAAATACAGGACCGCATCCCGACCCGAAATGTCCTGTTTGCCCAATAGATGGTCGGCGGCGTTGACACCATCAATAGGGCGGTCGGTGGGCACACGCGCCGACTCGCCGGCTAACCCGGCCAGTGTCGGCAGCCAGTCCACCGCGGATAACAGTTCCTGGCTCTGCCGACCGGCGGGGATATGGCCAGGCCAGCTAACAAGCGCCGACACGCGGTGGCTTCCTTCCCACGGCGGGTTGAAGAAATCGCCCCGCCACGGCCCATTAGACCCTCCATCAGCCGAGCCCTTGAGGGGACTGGTGGCGTTGTCACTGCTGAAGACGACGATGGTGTCCTCACTTATACCCGCGGAGTTGATCGCGTCCAGGATCTGGCCGACGCGATAGTCGATCTCGGCCAAGCAATCCGCATACAGCCCTCCGCCGGATGTGCCCTTGAAATCGGGATGCACGCCCATGGGTGGATGGATCTGAAACAGCGCCACATACGCAAAGAACGGCTTCTGCGCCTTGGCCTTACGTTGGATGAAATCCACTGTCCGCGAGGCGATCTTCTCATCACCCAGATCCTTGGCCTGCCGATCGAAGACACCGGCAGGCGTCACCGGCTTGCCTCTGACGCCCTCCCACCATTGCGGCTCGGGGTAGCCGAGTTCGCCGAATCGCTTGTAGGTCGAGTAGCCCGCTTCATCGGAGGAATTTTTGATCCCGAACCACTCATCGAAGCCTTGATCCGTCGGCAACCGGCCCGGGTGTTTCACCCAGATGCCACTTGCCGAACGCGGCGGTGGCATAACCCGCGTCGGAGAACAACTCGGCCAACGTGTACTCCCACGGCGCAAGACCAGCATCACCCTCGCCGGGAAAAGGCACCTTCATGGTGCCCGAGCGCAGCGGCAGTCGGCCGGTCAGAATCGCCGACCGCGTCGGAGTGCACTGCGCCTCGACGGTGTAGTTGTTCAAACGCATCCCGTCAGCAGCCAGGGAATCGATCCGCGGCGTGGGAACAGTTCCGCCATAACAACTGAAATCACCCCAACCACAGTTGTCCACAAGGATAAAAACAACGTTGGGTTTAGTCCCTGGCGTCATCAGCGGCCCTCTTCCCTCCGGGATTGCGGTCACCACTTGGTGGTGCGTGGCGGCAACGATAGCGGTGGCCGCTCGAATCAAGGCTAAGCAGCATTCGACGTGCTTTTGTTGATATAGGCGTTGGAGCGCGTCGGTACACCAAGCTCCGAGATCGTCGAGTCGGCGTGCCCGCGCCGCTGTTAGCTAACTCGCTCGTACCGGCGAGATACCGGCGACCGAGGGCAATTTGTAGCCGTACCGAAGGCGTACCGGAACCGTACTGGCAACGCTCAGAAATGCTGTCTTGCATGCGATTCGCTGCGCCTAGCTAAGTCGTTTGCGCACCTCGTCGCGGCATCGAAAAGGGACTCATAATCCGTTGGTCGCGGGTTCGAGCCCCGCCCGCCCCACGTCAGCTGTATGACCTCAGTTGATGCCTGACATCTTGCCTTCGGGTGATGTCCGACAGTGTTCCGGCTGATGGTTGACAGATACTGCGGCTGATCCTTGACACTCCTTCGATGAGGGAGTTAACCGTGGCCGAGCAGAGGGACCGGGCCTTGCTGGCGGTGATGGGTTAGCGATTTCGCAGGTCGCCGAGGAGGTGAGTGTGTCGCGTCAGACGCTGCATGCCTGGTTGGTGTGAACCGTGCGATTCTGGAAAACTTCGGCGCGATCAGAGCAGGAGAGGCGCGTGACAACCACCCATACTGAACGGCACCCGCTGCTGACCCGGCGCGACCGCATCATGATCACCATCACGGTTATCGCGGCCGTGGCGACCGGAGTTCTGCACTTCGCCCACGTGAATGCAGTGCTGGCGTTCATCGTGTCCGCACTTGCGTTGGCCACGCTGGCATCTTTGGTCGGCCGTTCGGTGGAGGCGCTCGGAGACCGGCTCGGGCCCAACGCGACTGGGATTCTGCAGACGGCGTTGGGGAACCTGCCCGAATTGTTCGTCATACTGTTCGCACTCAAAGCAGGTCTTTATGGGGTGGTTAAGGCCACCATCGTCGGCTCGATTCTCTCCAACGGCCTGCTGGTGCTCGGGCTGTCCTTCGTGGTCGGCGGTATCAAACACGGCCGCCAGCGCTTCGCCGCCGACGACGGACGCACCCTCGGATTGATGTTCACCCTCGCGGTATTCATCCTCGCTGTCCCCTCGCTCACCGCTGCAACACACACCCCGGCGCAACCGCACGAGCGGGCGGTGTCGGTCGTCGTCTCCATCGTCATGCTTGCGCTGTTCGCACTCTCGCTGCCGGCCACGCTCGGAAAGCGTGCTGTCGCCCCGGTGGGGCAAGTTCGTCATGAAACGTCCAGAGCGTCGTCTCCCATTGTGGCCAGCCCCGATTCGGCCAAAGCCGCCAGTATGGCGGCAGCACACGGGGAGTGGCCGCTGGCGATGGCTATCGGCATGCTGGCCGTCGCTGGGATCGGTGCGGCCTTCGTGTCGGAATGGTTCGTCGCCGCCCTAGAGCCGGCGATGCATGCAGCGGGCATTAACGAGGTGTTCGCCGGTCTGGTGATCGTGGCGATCGCCGGCAACGCGGTGGAGAATTTCGTCGGCATTCAGCTGGCGGCCAAGAACCAGATGGACTACGCGGTCCAGGTGATCCTCCAGTCGCCCGTCCAGATCGCGCTCACCATCGCCCCGATCGTCTGCCTGGCGGCGGCATGGCTCGGCCAGCCTGGTTTCGATCTGGTGTTCTCACCGCTGTTGCTGGCGTCGATGATCATGTCGGCGCTCGTTGCGGTGCTGGTGACCTTCGACGGCGAGTCGACCTGGTTCGAGGGGACGGTGCTCATCGCGCTCTACGTGGCGATCGCCACGTCGTTCTGGTGGGGGTGAGTACCTCAACCGTCTGAGATCCGTCGTCGCGCCTGGCGAATTCGCGCTCAAGGCTTGCCCTCCGTCAGCACGGTCGAAATCCACCGGACTGCGGCCATGTGGCAGCGGCCTGACAGCGGTGGGCTCCGCTCGTCGTCTTCCGTGTAGCTGGCGGCGCCTGTGGCCGATCCTGAGGATAGACTCGCGGCATCGAAGTTCCAGGTGGCGCCGCTAATCCGTGGTTCGCAGCGACCGCCGATCGTGAAAGTCGGTGGTGCGCGGTGATTGGGTCTGGCGGCGAGGCCGCTGACGCTGCGCTGGAAGTCATGCGGTCGGACGAGGACGCAGCAGCGGGTTTTCGGCAGTGGCTGGCCGCCGCGGAGCGGGCCGGTCAAAGAGTCCTGCGGGAGCCTGACGGCACGTACGTGTTATGGCGGCGCGACGACGTCCTCGCCGCCGTACGTGACGGCGAAGTCTTCGCCAGCCGCCAAGGCGAACTGATGGAAGGCAATCCGCCGTTCGGCCCGTACCGGAAAATCATGGTCGAGCTGTTGTTCAATCCGGAAAATTCGCGGGAAATGCTGAAGCCCGTGCGTGGAATCATTGAAAATTGCGTCGGCGCCCTAGCGACGACACGAGACCGTTGCGATGGTGCGGCTGTCGCTGAGGTTGTTTGGCGCGCAGCATTCGTTACGGTCTGCGGTCTGCCGACTGATGTCGCTCTCGAAGCGATCGACACCCAGCTGGTGCGGGAGACCCGTCAAGCGCCGCAGGGTGGCCCTGATGTGATCAGCCGCCTCGCCACCGAACCGCTCAGCGACAAAGAAGTGTTGGGACTGATGGCGTCGGTGGGCCGCGGTTTGATTTTCGCGTCGTTCGCGATTAAGGCCGGCCTGGCGGTGCTGGCGCGGATGCCGATGCTTCAGCGGGAGCTACGCGAAAATCCAGGCCGGCAACGCAGATTCATCGAGGAACTGCTGCGGTTGGATGGCGGGGCGAAGACTGTTTCACGAATCACGAGTCGCAGCGTGACAATCGGCGGAACGACGATCCCAGCCGGGTCCCCTGTCGAGTTGTGCGTCGGACTTGTTCACCGTGATGAGACCGACGAGATGTCAGGTCACAGCATTAAACTGGATGGCCCGCAACGGAATTGGAGTTTTGGGGGAGGACCGCACCGGTGTCCGGCGTCGCACCTGGCCCGGGATCTGCTGGGCGCGTTCTTTGAAGTATGGCTTGCCAGAGTCCCATTTTTCTCGTTCGACTGGAACGGCGGCGATGTCCCCAAAGCGTGGTACCCCAAACCCTACGATCCTTCGCGGGGCGCAATTTTCGAGGGTTGGTTCCCTGCTCACGTGCCGCTCACGTGGCGACCAGAGCGGTGACTAGGGACGGACCTACCCCCGGCGAGTTCGCGCTCTACTACGACGTGTTAACGGCTTAGAGGATGTAGAGCATCTCTTGGTACGTGGGCAGCGGCCACAAATCATCGGCCACAACGCTTTCCAGTGTGTCGGCGGCGGTGCGCACCGCTTGCATCGCCGGCAGCAGCTGCTCCTGGGCGTGCTTGGCCTCGTCGAGGGCCGACACCGCCGAGTGGTCGGATAGCGCCGTCCTCAGCGTCGCCAACGCCGCGGAAAGCTCGGCAAGCGGAGCCGAAACCGCTTCCAGCGCAGCCGTGCTGGGATTCACCCCGGCGGCCTTCAAAGTCGCGACGTTCTGCGCGAGCTCCGTTTGATAGCGAATCGCCGCCGGCAGGATGATTGTCGTTCCGATCTCCAGCGCCAGCTTCGCCTCGACTGCGATGGTTAGCGCGTACTGCTCCAGGCGCACCTCGTACCGGCTCTGCAGCTCGCGCTCGGTGAAGACGCCATATTTCTCGAAGACTTCGATCGCTGCCGGCTTGATCAGCTCCGGAATCGCGTCCAGCGTGGTCTTGAGGTTAGGCAGTCCGCGCTCGGCCGCCTCGATCTGCCAGTTCTCGGAGTACCCGTCCCCGTTGAACACCACCGCGCCGTGTTCGGTGATGACCTCGGTGAGCAGCTTTTGCACTGCCACGTCGAAGTCTTCGCCGTTTTCCACAGCCCGCTCGAGGACGGTCGCGAGGTAATCGAACGAGTCGGCCATGATCGTGTTGAGCACGATCATCGGCACGGCTACCGTCTGCCCGGAGCCGGGCGCCCGGAACTCGAATCGGTTGCCCGTGAAGGCGAACGGACTCGTGCGATTGCGGTCGCCCGCGTCGGTCGGCAGCGGAGGCAGCGTATCGACACCAATGATCATGGTGCCCTTGCCCTTTGATGACGTCGCCGCGCCTTTGGCTATCTGCTCGAACACATCGGCGAGCTGTTCGCCGAGGAAGATCGAGATGATCGCCGGCGGAGCCTCGTTGGCGCCCAGCCTATGGTCGTTGGTGGCTGACGCGACCGATACCCGCAGCAGCCCGGCGAACTTGTGCACGGCACGGATCACCGCGGCGCAGAACACCAGGAATTGTGCATTCTCGTGCGGGGTGTCGCCGGGCACCAGCAGCGAGCCCAGTTCAGAGTTGCCGACCGAAAAGTTGACGTGCTTGCCCGATCCGTTCACCCCGGCAAACGGCTTCTCGTGGAACAGGCACTCCATGCCGTGCTTTTTGGCCAGCGTCTTGAAAATCGTCATCAGCAACTGCTGATGGTCGGAAGCGATGTTGGCCCGTTCGAACATCGGGGCCACCTCGAATTGGCCGGGGGCCACCTCGTTGTGCCGAGTCTTGGCGGGAATACCGAGCTTGAACAGCTCGCGCTCGGTGTCCATCATGAAGCCCAGGACACGCTCGGGCACCGCGCCGAAGTAGTGGTCGTCGAACTCCTGGCCTTTGGGCGGCTTGGCGCCGAACACCGTGCGACCGGCGTTGATCAGGTCGGGCCGCGCGAGGAAGAAGTGCCGATCGATTAAGAAGTACTCCTGCTCGGGGCCGCAGAACGATACGATTTTGTTTAGGTCCTTGTGGCCGAACAGTTTCAAGATGCGCTCGGCATGCACACCCATGGCCTGCTGGCTGCGCAGGAGCGGCGTCTTGTAGTCCAGTGCCTCACCGGTCATCGAGACGAAAACCGTTGGGATGCAGAGTGTGTTGCCGTTCGGGTTCTCCAGGACGTAGGCGGGGCTGGTGACGTCCCAGCCGGTATATCCTCGTGCCTCGAAGGTGCTTCGCAGGCCACCGGAGGGGAAGCTGGACGCATCGGGCTCACCCTGGATGAGGGTCTTGCCTGCGAACTCGGCGAGCGTCTGCCCGTCGGAAACGGGCTCCAGGAAACTGTCGTGCTTCTCGGCGGTCAGGCCGGTCATCGGGTAGAAGACGTGGGCGTAGTGGGTGGCGCCTTTCTCCAGCGCCCAATCTTTCATGGCTACCGCGACCGCGTCGGCGACGGCGGGGTCGAGCTTGGCGCCTTTCTCGATGGTCGCCGCGACGGACTTGTATACCGACTTCGGCAGCCGTGCCTGCATCTCGGCCTTCGTAAAGACGTTGCAGCCGAAGACCTCGCCGGGGGCTTCACCAGCGACAAAGCTGACGGCCGGAGGGATATAGGCCTCGACGTTGTTGATCGCCTGCAGGCGGACTGGGTTTCCGCTCAATTGAGTTCCTATCGCTGAGGGGGTCCGCGATTTTCCGGTTCGGACGATGGACCGCCTCACCCTAGGAAGGTTCGATGACAAATCTGTTACGGCGACGTCAATGGTAAAACCCGAACGGTTTAGAACCTTGATCGCGAACTTTCCGCACCTGGGCGTCGCGATGAGTTGTGCCCTCCGGTGCAGTCTGACCTGCATGGGCAAACTCATCTATGGCTTCAACGTGTCGGTGGACGGGTACATCGCCGACGCTCAAGGCAACATCGACTGGGCCGATCCGAGCGAAGAACTGCACCAGTACTGGAACGACTTCGAGCGGGAGACCGCCCTGTCGTTCTACGGCCGGCGGCTCTACGAACTGATGTCCGCGTACTGGCCGACGGCCGACCAGGCCCCGGACGCGACCCCTCTGATTGTTGACTTCGCCCGCATCTGGCGCGACATGCCCAAGGTCGTGTTCTCGCACACCCTGCAGTCCGTCGACTGGAACTCCCGCCTGGAACGCGGCGACCCGGTCGAGGTGGTGACGAAGCTGAAAGCCGAAACCGACGGCAGGCTGGAGGTGGCCGGGGCGACGCTGGCCGCACCGATCGTGCAGGCCGGACTGGTGGACGAATACCGAATCGTGGTCGCGCCCACCGCCGTGGGCGGCGGCACCCCGTTCTTTCCGAGCCTGCCGTCATGGATCTCGCTGCGACTGTTGGAGAACCGCACCTTCCCGGGTGGCACGGTCCTGCTGCGCTACGAGGCGAAACGCGACTGATCGGACATACACAGCCCAGAGCATGGGGGGCAGAATCGAAAGCGTCCGCAACAGCGTCCAGATCGTCGGGGAGAGTTGCCCGCAACGATCGATCGTCAGGGAGGAACAGGATCATGACGATCACACGGGGGATCACCGCAGCCGTCATGCTCGCCGGTTCAGCGGTCTGTACAGCTAGCAGCGCGTCTGCAGACACGACGATGAGCGGCCACTACGTCATGACTGAGACGTATAACGATGGTCGGCCGGTAACCAACGATTGGAATTTCACTCCGTGCGGTGACGGATGCGCCTCGTTAGTTAGCAATGGAATCCCTGTTGGTCAGGCGCGATTGGTTAACGGGCAATGGACAAGTCCAGAGGCGGCGGGTGACATCCACTGTCCCGACGGCACAGTGGTTCCCAATGCGAGTTCCGCCCGGATGGTGTGGGATCCGAACACCCTCGCGGGCACAGACCAAATAACCCTGACCGTGCCGGCCTGCGGTGCCCCGGCGGGGTACCAATACGGCCGTAGGATCCAACTCACGCAGGCACCTTGACACAGATGTCTAGAAACCGCGCTTGGCGGCTCGCACTGCGGCAACGCTATCGTCATCCCCGCCGAAGTCGGCGCGGACGGCGTTGCGGCCGAACGCGAACAGCAGCAGCTCCAGCGGTTCGCCCGTCACCGTGACCGGCGAACCGCTGCCGACGGCCACCACTTTCTGACCGTCGGGGGTGCGCAGCGTCAGCCGCACGCGCACCGCGTTCATTGACTTCGACATTCCGGCCCGGCTGATCATCGCGACGCGCCGCTTCACCGACGCGCTGGTGCGCGCATCGAATTCCCTTGGCTCCCAGCCATTCTGCGCACGCCGGACGTCCTCATGGTGGACGAACATCTCGTGGATGCTCGCCACCGGGTCGAGAACCTTGAACACGGAAAGCGCCGGAGGACCCGAAGCGAACAGTTCGACCAGATCCTCCCACGTCCTCGTCGTCGCCAGTCGGGTCTGCATGCGCGCGGTGTATGACGCCAAGGGCCCGAACACGAGGCCGGGCAACGCGTCGGGACGGCGTTCGCGCACCACCAGGTGCGCGACCAGGTCGCGGGTCGTCCAGCCCTCGCACAGGGTCGGGGAGTCCGGTCCCACCGCGCGCAGGGTTTGGACCATGGCGACCCGTTCGCGTTGGACTACCGACATGCCCACACGATAACGGTCGCACTACCAGCCCCATCAATCGGTGAAGTCGATCCGCACCGACACCGGTGTGGTTTCCAGAGCCTTTACCACCGTGGCTCCTAGTCGTCCGAACTTGCGGCCACGCGCGACGACGTCATCGTCGGGCCTCAGCGTCGCGACGCCTGTGCGCCAATGATCTCCTTGTCGCACACGGATATTCGGATTGTCAGCAATGTTGCGGCCCCACCCGGAGCGGGTGCCATGCTGACTAATGACCCACGCGCCTTTGTCATCGAATTGAGCGGACACGGGAACGCGGCGCACCTGGCCAGTCTTGCGCCCGATCGTCTCCAGCTCGGTGGCAAGCGCGGTTCGCACTCCCAGCTTGCTCAACCCTTTCACTATTGGGTTGAGAAAATAGCGTCCGATAGCCCGTTCCCTGCGGAACTTTCGTAGCGTCTTGGCGCCATTCGTATCCGTCATGGCAATCTCCGTATTTCGGATGTGTTGAGCAACGCATCAACCGTCAGCCAGTACCGGTGTCGATCGCGGCTTGCTCAGGCCGCTTTGCTTGCGGATGCCGTTGTCCAGCAGGGCAGCTGGCGCGACGCGCTTCAGCAGAGTCAGTTGTCGCGCCTGGCGGCCCGCGGGGTAGCGCAGTTTGACTCGCTTGTCGGTGGCCGCGGCGTACGTGGCATCGGCGACAACGTCGGGCAACTCGGCGCTGCGAATTTTCTCGGCGACCATCGCGCGGGCGGTCGCGCGATTATCGGCGTAGGTGGCCTGCGGTGTGTCGGCGTCCCACATGTTCGCCTCGAAAGCAGTTCGGGTGTAACCGGGTTCGACCAGCAGCGCGCGCACGCCGTACTCGCGAAGTTCGTGGTCCAACGATTCGGTGTAGCCCTCCAGGGCATGCTTCGACGCCGAGTACAGGGCCGCGTACGGCGCGGGAAGGTAGCCGAGCACGGAGCTGATGTTGATGATGCGCCCGCTGCCGCGACGGCGCATGTGCGGGAGCACCTCGTTGGTGAGGCGGATGACGCCGAAGAAGTTGGTCTCGAACAACGAACGGGCTTGCGCGATCGAACTCTCCTCGGCGGCGCCCACGATTCCCAACCCAGCGTTGTTGACTAGGACGTCGATGTGTCCGGCTCGGTCAATGACCTCCGACACCGCCGCGTGGACTGCTGTCTCGTCGGTAACGTCGAGCGCCAAGGTCTCGACGCCGGGGATCGCAGCGAGGCGCTGCGGCGCCCGCGAGGTGCCGAACACGCGGAATCCCGCTTTCACCAGTTTCTTTGCAATGGCGGCGCCGATACCTGAGGACACTCCGGTGATCAGCGCGACGGGCGGTGTGGATGTCATCGGGGGCGACCTCTCCATGTGTTATACCGATTGGTCTACCTGACGTTAGTAGACCAATCGGTATACTGCAACCGACGGGCTTACCCGAGGGCCCTGGAAGGGTGCGAGGATGACCGCGCGCGAGCGTCTGATCGGCAGCGCCATCGAACTGCTGCGCCGTAACGGGGTCGCCGGTACCGGCCTGGCTGCACTGCTCGAACACAGCGGCACGGCGCGCCGGTCGGTCTACCTGAACTTCCCGGGCGGGAAGTCGGAACTCATAACCGAGGCGACCCGGACTGCGGGCCGCCTCATCGATTCGACGCTGACAGGCACAGGGCAGGTCGGCGACCGACGCGAATCGTTGGCCGCCTTCGTCGAGTCGTGGAAGGAGACGTTGCGCTCCAGCGACTACACCGCCGGATGCCCGATCGTTGCTGCCGCGCTCGGACGCACGGAGTCGCCCTCGGCCGCCGATGCCGCCGGTGAGGTATTTGCCGAGTGGCAGACGATGATTGCCGGACGCCTGAGGGCCGAGGGAGCCGAGAACGACGAGGCGGAATCTTTGGCCACCACCGTGGTGGCTGCCGTCGAGGGCGCAGTCATCCTCTGCCTGGCCGCGCGATCGACCGATCCCTTGGACCGGACCGTGCAGATGCTCGACCAGCTGATCGCGCACCACATCCGGTGATGTCGAGAGGGCACAGATTTAGTGAGGGCCGTTAGAGGCCGGTGAAGGCGGGGCCTCAAACATCGTTGGATCGGCCACGGTGACGCTGGGCGGCACATCGCCTGTCCGGGTCGCGACGACGGGGGTTCGGTACACCGTTCCCTTGTTGCCGCATTCATTGGTGAGGACGGTTTCGATCGCTACGCCTCGCAGCGTGCCGTCGGGCTGTGGCTCCAATGACCAACTCAGTGTCGAGGTGTCGGCAGCTGTGCCGCTTGTTCCGCGGCACTGCACTGGTGGATGGAGATAGGGCGTGTCCTGCCAGTGACCGTCGGCGAAGTGGAGAACGTGCGCACCACCTGTGGCCTCGTTGTGGTTGGTGTCGGCCAGGCGGGATCCTGTGGCCACGCATCCCGTGGCTGTGCACAACGAACGAAACGCCCACCAATTAGTGGTCTGGGCGGTGGTGGGATCGCCGGTTGTTGGGTGGTCGTTGGCCGTTTGCTTTGCCCAGTCGTAGTCCACGCGATAGGCGCCGTCGAGCGCCGGACCCGCAGCGGCTGGTGCAGGGGTGCTGGCCGCCGGGGTCCCGGTGACTGTTGCTGGGTCGGCCATAGCGGCGCCCGGGGGGACATCGCCGGTCCGTGTCAACGCAAAGGGGGTCTGGACCACCGCTCCTTGATCGGCGCATTCGTTGGTGAGAACGGTTTCGGTCGCAATGCCTCGGAGCGTGCCGTCGGCCTGTGGATCCAATGACCACGTAAACGTTTCGGTTTCTGCACCGGCGACGACTTTTCCGTCTGCTCCGAGGCACCGCGGTTGCTGGATTTGGCCCTGAACAGGCGCGGCTTGCCAGCGACCGTCGACGAAGTGGAGAACGTGAGGAGATGCCGGCGTGCGCGCGCCTTGATGGTTGTTGTCGTCTGCCTGGGTCCCCGTGGCTACGCATCCGTTGGGTGTGCACGTTGAACGAAAGCCCCACCAAGTCGATGAAAGAAAGGCCCAACTGGGCTGGGTGTGCGCACCGTTCTGCGTCTGCTTTGCAAGGTCGTAGTCCACGCGATAGGCGCCGTCGAGTACGGGACCCGCAGCGGCGGCGGCTGCCGCTGGGGCAGGGGTGCTGGTCGCGGGCGCGGAGGTCTTCTGGTCGACGGCACCGATGTTGTAGACGAGGACGCCGAGCATGACGGCGAACGCGGCCACCGCTGCCGTGTCGACCACGATCCGGCGTCGCCTGCGCCCCAGAGCTCCCCACCCCGAACTCGCGGGCGCCGAGTACGCTGCCGCGCTGTTTCGTCCCTCGGGCGCCGACCCGCCGGCCTGCAGGAAGAAATCGCGCTGCTCGCCGGGCGGCCTGGCGTCTTGCACCATGCGCGGATAATACGACGGCACATCGGTGGGCGCCTGTTGTACGGCGTTGAGCAGCTCGCGGAGACTGACGGGATAGGCACACGAGATGCGGTCCGACCTCCCATCTGCGACGATCAGTGGAGCCATGAAACTACTGCTGACCCTGACGAGCTTTGCCGCCATCATCGGCATGGCCATGCCCGCGCACGCCGATAGCACCGACGACGCATTCATCGCCTCGCTCAAAGCCGCCGGCATCACCTATTCCGACCCGGATGCGGCGGTAGGGGCGGGCAAATGGGTGTGCGACAAGGTAAACGGGGGCACGGACGTGTCGTCTGTCGTCAAGACGCTCGCAACCAAGAACGCCGCGCTGAACCCCGACAAAGCCACCAAGTTCGCGGCGATCGCCGCCAACGCGTACTGCCCCGGCGCGATCTCGACCACTGATGCCCCGGTCAGTGCCCCGAGCAGTGTGCCCAGCAGTGCGCCCAGCAGTGCCCCCGTGAGTGCGCCCAGCAGTGCCCCCGTGAGTGCGGCTAGCAGTGCGCCGAGCGATGTGCCTACCAGTGCTCCGAGCAGCGTCCCTCGCAGCACCCTAACGCCCTAGCCACGCCGTCTATCGGGGCAGCACGGCCTCGATGGCGCTGATGACCTCGGGTGCGTCTGGCTCGGTCCGCGGCCGAAACCGATTGACCACCTCACCGTCAGGCGCGACCAGAAATTTCTCGAAGTTCCACTGAATGTCGCCGGCGTTGCCATCGGAATCGACGGCCTTGGTCAGCTCGGCGTAGAGCGGGTGGCGGTCATCGCCGTTGACGTCCGTCTTCTCCAGCAACGGGAACGTCACCCCGTAGGTGGCCGAGCAAAACTCCTGGATCTCCTCGGCCGTGCCGGGTTCCTGGCCCATGAACTGGTTGCACGGCACCCCGACAACCGTCAAGCCGCGGTCGCCATAATCTTTGGCCAGCTTCTCCAATGCCGTGTACTGCGGAGTGAGTCCGCATTTGGAGGCTACGTTCACGATTAGCGTTGCGCCGCCGGACAATTCGGCTAGCGTGGCCGGCTTGCCGTCGAGAGTGGTCAGGGCGATGTCTTTGAGGGTCACGCCGACGACGCTAACACCGCGCGCGTCGTGCGAGCAGGTGGCGCCTATTCGCACCCAATTCCATTGCCGTCTCGGTCAAGCCCGTAGATGTCCTTTCCAATGACGGTTACGGGACCCTTGACATAGGCCGGGCCGTTACCGCTACCGCCCGCACAGTCGACATCACTAGCGATAGGGACGCAGGCGCCCGAGTAATTCGGGTCGCATGATGGGCTTGGTTTTTTCGGTATGGGCGCTGCGGGGCCCAGCGACCGCTCAAACGACGCATCGACAGGATCGGCGGCGGCTGCGGGGGCGAGCGTGAGCGCCACGGCGAATCCAATTGTCACTGCTGTCAATCTACCCATGGTGGCGGATCGTAACCTCAACAGTGGCCGTCTGTTGGGGTTTCCATCCAAAGGCAAATACTCACGATCGCGGACGGTCAAATTAGGCGCGAAGCCTCTGCTACTGGCCCGCGTTGTGGGCCATATCGATGGCGTACTGACTGACGAAGGTGCCGGCCGGCGGATCGCCCTTGTCGCACGTTCCGTCCGATTCGCCGGGGCGTTTGATCCACAAGTAGGCGTCGGCGTGCGCGCCCGCGGTGGCGGTGGTAGGCGGAGTGCCCAGTCCTCGGCCGCTGGGGTTGCACCAGTTGAGCCCGGAGTCGGGCGCTGGGCCGGCGCCGTTGCGCGACGTGTCGATCACGTAGTGCGAACCATTCGTGAGCCCCGAAATCGCTTCCCCGTAACCGATTTCGTCCGCGGTGGTGTAGAAGTTCGCGGTGTTGAGGCTGAAACCCCGCGCCCGGGCGACATCGACCTTGTTGAGCCTGGCGGCCATGTCTTCGGCACTATGCCAGCGCAGGTGACCGCCGTCGACATACACGGCGGTCGCCGGACTGCGGGTTAGCGTGTCGACGGCGTAGCGAATCAAGTCGTAGCGTTCTTGGCGCTGGTCGGCCGACAGGCAGTCGGCCATCGCGAGTGCATCGGGTTCGAGGATGATCGCCGTGCGCGTACCGCCCACGCCGGACGCGATGCCGTCGATCCACCCGCGGTAGTCGTCGGCCGACGCCATGCCACCCGCGGCGAAGCTGCCACAGTCGCGGTGCGGGATTCCATAGATCGCCAGCACCGGTATCGCGCCGG
>NZ_MBEM01000143.1:0-42835 GCF_001954045.1 Mycobacterium sp. SP-6446
TGCTGACGGTGACGGCGTCACCGTCAGCGGCGCCGATCTCGGCCGCGGTATCGGCCGAAAGCCGCACGACGGGTGCGCGCGCCGTCCCCGCCAGATGCGGCTCCCCGTCCTGCAGCCGGCCGCTGTCCAGCAGCATCCGCCAGCCGGTCAGCACGGCCTCGCCCTGGCCCGGCTCGGCCGGTTGCGGGCTCGCGACCTGCGGGCCGGCGGCGTGCTTGCCGCCCCACGCGCCCAGCCCGGACATCTCCTCGCGCGCCGCCTCGACAGTCGTCACATTCAGGTAGACACCCATTTCGTCGGCCAGCGCGTCCAGTACCCGGTGGTCCGATTGGCGGGCTTGCTGCGTGGTGCCGTGCAGCGCGGGGCCGAATTCCCGATGGCGGCCCTCCCAGTTGACGAACGCACCGGCCTTCTGCGTCGTCGATGCGACCGGAAAGACGACGTCGGCGCGTTCGGTGACGGCGCTGTGCCGCAACTCGAGGCTGACCACGAAGCCGGCGGCGTCCAGCGCGGCCAGCACCGCGTCCGGATCGGCGAAGTCGGCCGGTTCGACACCGCCGACCAGCAGCGCGCCCAGCGTCCCGTCCGCGGCGGCGGCCACAATGCCCGCGGCGTCACGCCCAGCGGCAGAAGGCAATTCGTCGACATGCCACGCCGCGGCGACCTGTTCGCGGGCGGTGTCGTCGGTAACGGGGCGGCCTCCGGGCAGCAGCGTGGGCAGCGCGCCCGCGTCCAGCGCACCACGTTCCCCGGCCCGGCGCGGCACCCACACCAGCCGCGCCCCCGTGGCCTCAGCGAGCCGGGCCGCCGCCGAGAATCCGCCGGGCACAGTGGCCAGGCGTTCCCCGACCATGATGACCGCGCCCGGACTGGACAACAGATCCCCGACCTCACCGGTGGCCAGGCGGTCCAGCGCCGAAGCCTCGCCGCCCGGAACGGTTTTGAGCAACCGGCCCGACATCTTTGTCAGCGCGCGGGTGGCGAACGGGGCGACGGCGTATATCGGAACACCGTTCTTGCGGGCCGCCTTGCGCAGTCGCAGGAACACGATGGGCGACTCGTCTTCTGGCTCGAACCCGACCAGCAGCACCGCCGGCGCCGACTCCAGATCGGAATAGCTCACCGTCACCGGCCGGCCCGCGACGCGGGCGGCCAGGAAGTCGGCCTCCTCGGCCGAATGCGGGCGGGCCCGGAAGTCGATGTCGTTGGTGTCCAACACCATTCGCGCGAACTTCGAATACGCGTAGGCGTCTTCCCACGTCGCCCGGCCACCGACCAGCACGCCGGTGCGTCCCCGGGCGGCCTCGAGGCCCTGGGCCGCGGCCACCAGCGCATGGGACCAGGACGCGGGTTGCAGCGTGCCGTCGGCGTCCCGGATCAGGGGTGTGGCGATGACGTCGGGCTGGGTGGCGTAGGTGAAGGCCCACCGGCCCTTGTCGCAGTTCCACTCCTCGTTGACTTCGGGGTCGTCGCCGGCCAGCCGGCGCAGCACCTTGCCGCGGCGGTGGTCGGTGCGCTGTGCGCACCCCGACGCGCAGTGCTCACACACGCTGGGGCTGGAGACCAGGTCGAACGGGCGGGCCCGGAATCGGTAGGCCATCCCGGTCAGGGCGCCCACCGGGCAGATCTGCACCGTGTTGCCCGAGAAGTACGAGTCGAACGGCTCGTTGGCGTAGATGCCGACCTGCTGCAGGGCGCCCCGCTCCTGCATGTCGATGAACGGATCCCCGGCGATCTGCTCGGAGAATCGCGTGCAGCGGGCGCACAGGATGCAGCGTTCGCGGTCCAGCAGCACCTGCGAGGAGATGTTGATCGGCTTGGCGAAGGTGCGCTTGACGTCGGTGTAGCGAGAATCGGCGCGGCCGTTGGACATTGCCTGGTTCTGCAGCGGGCATTCACCGCCCTTGTCGCACATCGGACAGTCCAGCGGATGGTTGATCAGCAGCAGCTCCATCACGCCGTGCTGCGCCTTGTCGGCGGCCTCGGAGGTCAGCTGCGTCCGCACCACCATGTCGTCGGTGGCCACGGTGGTGCACGACGCCATCGGCTTGCGCTGCCCCTCCACCTCGACGAGGCACTGCCGGCAGGCGCCGACGGGATCCAGCAGCGGGTGATCGCAGAACCGGGGGATCTGGATGCCCATCAATTCGGCGGCGCGGATCACCAGAGTTCCCTTGGGAACGCTGATTTCGACGCCGTCGATGGTCAGCGTCACCATCTCGGGCTGGCTCACCCCGTCGCCGGTCTGAGGTTTGGCCGCCTGCGTCACGCGTTACCTCCGTCTGGCGTAAGCATCGAGTCCCGGGGGTCGAAGGGGCAGCCGCCGCCTTCGACGTGCGCGACGTACTCGTCGCGGAAATGCTGGATCGACGACATCACCGGGCTGGCGGCGCCATCGCCCAACGCGCAGAACGACTTTCCCAGGATGGTGTCGGAAATGTCGGACAGCTTGTCGATGTCCTCGTGGGTGCCCCCGCCGGTTTCCAGTCGCTCGTAGATCTTGTCCAGCCAGAAGGTGCCCTCCCGGCACGGCGTGCATTTTCCGCACGACTCGTGCTTGTAGAACTCGGTCCAGCGGCGCACCGCGCGCACCACACAGGTGGTCTCGTCGAAGATCTCTAGCGCCTTGGTGCCCAGCATCGACCCGGCGCCGCCCACGCCCTCGTAGTCCAGCGGCACATCGAGGTGCTCGTCGGTGAGCAGCGGGGTCGAGGACCCGCCGGGCGTCCAGAATTTGAGCCGGTGCCCGGCGCGGACGCCGCCGGCGTAGGCGAGCAACTCGCGCAACGTGATTCCCAGCGGAGCCTCGTACTGGCCCGGGCGGGTGACGTGCCCGGACAGCGAATACAGCGTGAAGCCAGGCGATTTCTCGCTGCCCATCGACCGGAACCATTCGACCCCGTTGAGGATGATCGACGGCACGCTGGCGATGGTCTCGACGTTATTGATCACTGTGGGGCAGCCGTACAGCCCCGCCACCGCGGGAAACGGCGGCCGCAACCGGGGCTGGCCGCGCCGGCCCTCCAGCGAGTCGAGCAGCGCGGTCTCCTCGCCGCAGATATAGGCGCCGGCTCCGGCGTGCACGACCAATTCCAGGTCGTAGCCGGACCCCGCGATGTCGCGACCCAGGTAACCGGCGGCGTAGGCCTCGGCGACCGCGTTCTGCAGGCGGCGCAGCACCGGTAGCACCTCGCCGCGCACGTAGATGAACGCGTGACTGGCCCGGATCGCGTAGGCGGCGATGATGACGCCCTCGACGAGCACGTGCGGCGTCGCCAGCATCAGCGGAATGTCTTTGCACGTCCCGGGTTCCGACTCGTCGGCGTTGACCACCAGGTAGTGCGGCTTGGCGGCCGCCCCGGTGTCGCCCTGCGGAATGAACGACCATTTCGTGCCCGTGGAGAAGCCCGCGCCGCCACGTCCGCGCAGACCGGAGTCCTTGACGGTGCCCATCACCGCGTCGGGCTCCATGGCCAGGGCCTTCTTCATCGCCTGGTAGCCGTCATGGCGGTGATAGGTGTCCAACGTCCAGGACTCGGGGTCGTCCCAGTAGCGGCTGATCACCGGGGTGAGCGGCGTTGCCTGGATCGTGGGAGCACCCATTAGCGCTCCTCCCCGGGAGCGACCGACGCTGGCGGTGCCTCCATGCCGAGTTCCTTCGCCACCTTCAGACCGGCCAGCGTCGCGGCACCGGCGCCGCCCTGCCCTTGGTCGGGGCGCTCATCGGGCAGACCCGCCAGGATGCGTGAGGTCTCGCGGAAGGGACACAGCGGGGCGCCGCGAGTGGGCGGCGCGGGGTTGCCCTCGCGCAGCGAATCGACGAGTTCGCGCGCCGACTCCGGCGTCTGGTTGTCGAAGAACTCCCAGTTGACCATCACCACCGGCGCGAAATCACAAGCGGCATTGCACTCGATGTGTTGCAGCGTGATTTTGCCGTCGGGGGTGGTCTGGTCGTTGCGGACGCCGAGATGGTTCACCAGTGTTTCGAAAATGGCGTCGCCGCCCATCACCGCGCACAGCGTGTTTGTGCAGACACCGACCAGGTAGTCGCCGGTGGGGCCGCGGCGGTACATCGTGTAGAAGCTCGCGACGGCCGACACCTCGGCGCCCGTCAATCCGAGCTGTTCGCCGCAGAACTCGAGGCCCGCGGGCGTCAGGTACGTGTCCTCGGACTGCACCAGGTGCAGCAGCGGCAGCAGCGCCGAGCGCTTGTTGGGGTAGCGACCGATGATCTCCTTGGCGTCGACCTCCAGCCGCGCCCGCACCTCCGCCGAATACGATTGCGGCGCACCCTCAACGACGAATTGGCTGGGTTCTTCGGGGGGCGGTCCGAGCCGGATGAAGACCCGCTCCCCGCCGCTGCTACCGACTTCGGGCACCGTCATCGGTCGACCCCGCCCATCACCGGGTCGATGCTGGCGACCGCGGTGATCAGATCGGCGACCATTCCGCCCTCGCACATCGCGGCGACCGACTGCAGGTTGGTGAAGGACGGGTCCCGGTAATGCACGCGATAGGGGCGGGTGCCGCCGTCGCTGACCATGTGCACGCCCAGCTCGCCGCGCGGCGATTCCACCGAGACGTAAACCTGGCCCGCCGGAACGCGAATGCCCTCGGTGACCAGTTTGAAGTGGTGGATCAGCGCCTCCATCGAGCTGCCCATGATCTTTGCGATGTGTTCTTCCGAGTTGCCCATGCCATCGGGCCCGACCTTCAAGTCGGCCGGCCAGGCGATCTTGCGGTCGTCGACCATGATCGGTCCGGGTCGCAACTTGTCCAAACACTGCTCGACGATCTTGATCGACTCCCACATCTCCTTGACGCGAATCATGTAGCGCCCGTAAGCATCACACGTGTCGTCGGTGATTACGTCGAATTCGTAATTTTCATATCCGCAGTAAGGTTCGCTCTTGCGCAAGTCGTGCGGCAGGCCGGTCGCGCGCAGGATGGGGCCGGTGATGCCCAGCGCCATGCAGCCGGCCAGGTCCAGGTAGCCGACGCCCTGGGTGCGCGCTTTCCAGATGGCGTTCTCGTTGAGCAGATCGCCCATGTCGCGCAGGGGCTTCTTGAGTTCCTCGAGGGCTGCGGCGATTTCGGTTTCCGCGTTGGGCGGCAGGTCCTGCGCGACGCCGCCGGGCCGGATGTAGGCACTGTTCATCCGCAGCCCGCTGATCGATTCGAACAAGTTCAGGACGATCTCGCGCCCGCGGAAGCCGACGAACATCGGGGTCATGGCGCCCAGCTCCATGCCGCCGGTCGCCAGGGCGACCAGATGCGACGAGATCCTGTTGAGCTCCATCGTCATGACGCGGATGACGTTGACGCGCTCCGGAATCTCGTCGGTGATGCCGAGCAGCTTCTCCACGCCCAGGCAGTAGGCGGTCTCGTTGAAAAATGGTGCCAGGTAATCCATTCGGGTCACGAAGGTGACGCCCTGGGTCCAGTAGCGGTATTCGAGGTTCTTCTCGATTCCGGTGTGCAGGTAGCCGATCCCGCAGCGGGCCTCGGTGACCGTTTCGCCTTCGATCTCGAGGATCAGCCGCAACACGCCGTGGGTGGACGGGTGCTGCGGCCCCATGTTGACGATGATGCGTTCCCCGGGGTCGGCTTCGCGAGCGGCGTCGACGACCCGTTCCCAGTCCTGGCCGCCGGCGACCACGATCGTCTCGGCGGCGCCGTCATCGTGCGTCGAATCAGTGATTGTGCTCATCAGTTGTAGGCTCTCCGCTCGTCGGGCGGGGGTATCTGCGCGCCTTTGTATTCCACGGGAATCCCGCCGAGTGGGTAGTCCTTGCGTTGCGGATGTCCGTGCCAGTCGTCGGGCATCTCGATGCGGGTGAGCGATGGGTGTCCGTCGAAAATGATGCCGAAAAAGTCGTAGGTCTCGCGCTCGTGCCAGTCGTTGGTCGGGTAGACCGAAAACAGCGACGGGATGTGCGGATCACTGTCCGGCGCAGACACTTCCAGCCGGACGCGCCGATTGTGGGTGATCGACTGCAGCGGGTAGACGGCGTGCAGCTCGCGCCCGGTTTCGTGCGGGTAGTGCACCCCGCTGACGCCCAGGCAGAGCTCGAAGCGCAGGTGCGGCTCGTCGCGGAGCCGCTGGGCGACCTGCGGTAGCAGCTCGCGGCGCACGTGCAGGGTCAGTTCGTCGCGGTACACCACGACTTTCTCGATGGCGTCGGTGAATTCGGTGTCGCCGGACTCGAGCGCGTCGGCCAGCCCGTCGACGACGTCGTCGAAGTAGCCGCCGTAGGGCCGGGGGCTGCTGCCCGGCAGCGTGACCTCGCGCACCAGCCGCCCGTACCCGGACGTGTCACCGGACCCGGACGCGCCGAACATGCCGCGGCGAACGTTGATGACTTCCTCGCCGGGAGCGGGGACGGACCCTCCCACCTCGCTGGCGGCTACCTTCGGGTCGTGATCCGGTGAGCTCATCGCAGCAGTCCACGCATTTCGATCGTCGGCCTGACCGCCAGGGCCGCCTCCTCGGCTTCGGCGATGGCGCGCTCGCGGTTGACGCCGAGCGGCATTTGCTGAATCTTCTCGTGCAGCTTGAGGATTGCGTGCAGCAGCATCTCCGGCCGCGGGGGGCAGCCGGGGAGGTAGATGTCCACCGGGACGAGGTGGTCCACGCCCTGCACGACCGCGTAGTTGTTGAACATCCCGCCCGACGATGCGCAGACACCCATGGCCAGCACCCATTTCGGCTCGGCCATCTGGTCGTAGATCTGCCGGAGCACCGGCGCCATCTTCTGGCTGACCCGCCCGGCAACGATCATCAGATCGGCTTGCCGCGGCGTCGCCGAGAAGCGCTCCATCCCGAAGCGTGCGATGTCGAATCGCGGCCCCGCCGTCGCCATCATCTCGATCGCGCAGCAGGCCAACCCGAACGTCGCCGGCCACAAAGAGTTCTTGCGGACATAACCGGCGACCTTCTCGACGGTAGACAGCAGGATGCCGCCGGGCAGTTGTTCTTCCAGGCCCACGTCTTACCTCAATCCCACGTCAGGCCGCCGCGGCGCCACACGTAGGCGTAGGCCACGAAGACCGTGAGCATGAACACCACCATCTCGACCAGCGCGAACGTCCCCAGGGCGTCGTAGCTGACCGCCCACGGATACAAGAACACGATTTCGATGTCGAAGACGATGAACAGCATTGCGGTCAGGTAGTACTTCACCGGGAACCGCTGCCCGGGCCTCGCCTCTGGACCGCTCACCGACGATTCCGTGGGCTCGATCCCACACTCGTACGCGGCCAGCTTGGACTTGTTGTACCGCGACGGGCCGACGAGGCTCGCGATCGCGACCGAGCCGACGGCGAACGCGGCGGCGATCGCGCCTAGCACCAGGATGGGTATGTAGACGTTCAACTCGCTCCATGATCCGTCGTGTGGGCCGCCTTGATGCGCAGCGGCGGCCGGCGGTAACGGGCTGCTGTGACGAACCGGGTCTGGAGTGCGCCACAGTGACTTTCAACATAGCGTCGTCGGCGCGGGCGCACGTGCCCGGGGTGCTGCTATTAGCCCGGTCTTAACGTCCCCGCATCCGGGCGCGTCGTCGCTAGGGTGCTGAGCGACCGCCCACACGGTCTAGATTTCCGTGTCGGCGCAGGTGGCAGAGGTAATTGCTACCGGGCGGGCGTGCGCAGCAGGCCGAGTGCCGTGCGGCCCAACACGATGGGGTCGACGGGATGCGGGACCGCGGCCTCGGCGCGCGACCAGCTGGCCAGCCACGCATCGTCCGGGCGCCCGGTGAGGACCAGGATCGGTGGGCAGGTCGCGAGTTCGTCTTTGAGTTGCTTGGCGATGCCCATGCCGCCGGTCGGGGTCGCCTCCCCGTCGAGGATGGCCAAGTCGATGCCGCCCTCGTCCATCGTGCGGATCACCATCGGGCCGGTCGCGACCTCGACGTAGCTCAGCTCCGGCAGATCCGGGTGCAGCCGCTTGCCCAGCGCCCGCATCACTTGATCGCGCGTGTGGGCGTTGTTGCTGTAGACGAGGATCCGCAGGGCCTCGCTGGATTCGGTATTGGGGCTCGAGGCGGGCACGGTGCAGATGCTACTGGTGGCTCGGCGGTCTTACCGGGGCGCCCGCACGAAGATGGCATCCGCCGCCACCGTTGCCGTCGCGCCGATCATGCCGAACCTGTTCCAGCCCAAGTCGAACTGGGATCGGTCGACCTTGGTTTGTCCGCTGATTTGGATGGAGCCGTCCTCGAGCTCGGTGATGGTTACGGGCAGGGGTAGCGGTGCGGTGACGCCTTTGATGGTGAAGTTTGCCCGCAGATCGGCGGCTTTGCCTTTCGGCGGGCCCTCGGTGGGGTGCACGGCGGTGACGACGACGCTGATCTCGCCGAAGCGCTCGACGTCGAAGAAGTCGGCCGAGCGCAGGTGCCTGTCGCGGCGTCTGATTCCGGTGCTCAGCGACGCGGCGCGGATGTCGAGGCGGCCGAAGACCGCGCCCTTGCCGGTGAGTTGTCCGTCGCCGCTGAACTCGGTGAAGCGGCCCTTGACGTTCAGCAGTCCCCACAAGTTTCTGACCTTGAAGGTGATGGCCGAGCGATCCGGAACGATGTTCCACACGCCGGCCATCTCGGGATCGTTGAGCAGCGTTTCCAACGTCGTCATCGTCACCTCATCTCATCAGGGGAGCGATCTCCGCGGGGTCGAAGTACTCGTCGATCCGATGGATCAGCCCGTCGGTGCCCACCTTGATCACGATGCAGACGCGTAGCGAGATCGATTGTCCGGCATGGCCGGTGGCGTGCAGGACGTGTTGCTGGACGAAGCCCCCCGCCGATCCGTCATCAAAGACCTGGCGGTCGAGGATCTCGTAGTGCCGCTCGGTTGTGACGTCGATGAACCAGTCGATGACGCGCAGCGCGCGGGCCTTATCGTCATCCCGGCGGGCGCCGACGCGCCAGACGGCGATGTCGTCGCTCCACATTCGGTCGACGGTCGCCTGGTCGCCCTGTTCGATCGCCGCGAACAGGCGGTCGGCCACGTCGACGATGGCCTCGGCGGTAGCGGGCATGGCTCTGGCTCCTATTCCCCGTCATATTCACGGTCGTATCCGGGATGGGCGACCGCCAGTCGGTGGCGCACCAGGGTCCGCAGGCAAGCCGTGACGTGTCCGGCGTTTTCGTCGAGCTCACCGGCCCGGATCGCGGCGGCCAGACTGGCCTCGTCGTCGAAACCCAGGCTGGCCAGCGCCGCGCGGGCCTCCGCCGCTCCGTCGTCGAGCAGTTCGCGCTCGACGATGCGCAAGACGTTGGCGGCCACCCGGGCGTGGAAGTTGACCTGCCCGGTGGTCGCCTCTCGCACATCGGCTTGGATGAGGCGTTCGATGAATTCGGCCACCGCCGCCACCAGCTCGGCCGCCGTCGGCCGCCCATGCAGCTGCTCACCGGACGTCATGTGCGGGCCCCTTCCTCGAGCAGGTTAAGCAGATCCCACTCGGTTTCGCAGACGCGGCGCCCGATCGCCGCCAATTCCACCGAGCGGACCTGCCCGCTCAGGTGGCGCTCGGCCTGGTGCCGGCAGATGACGCCCCAGCGCAGCGTGGCCAGCACCAGCCACCAGTGAAACGCCGCGCGATCGACGCTAGCCCCGCCGGCCTCTTCGTAGGCGAGGAGAAAGCTCTCGATGCTGCCCAGCCCGCCGGCGCCGAGGCTCGGCGGCGCGCCGAAACGCCAGGCCCGGATGCAAAACCAGGCCAGGTCTTCGTAGGCCTGCCCGACGTGCACCAGCTCCCAGTCCAGAACGGCGGCAAGGTCGGATCCGTCGACGATCAGGTTTCCCATCCGGAAATCGCCGTGCACCAGCACGTTGGGCGAGGGTTGCGGCCGGTGGGCGGTCAGCCAGCGAAACCCCCACTCGAAGGTGGCCGTGGTATCGCCCATCGCGTCGAGGCGCTCGCGCCATTCCTCCAGCTGGCCCTCGTGTGTGAGGCCGGGCAGGTTCTTCTCGGCGCGGTGGATGGCCGCCAGCGCGCGGGCGCACTGTTGGAGCAGCCGCGCCCGGCCCCGTTGCCCATCGGTGTTGTCGAGCTGACGCTGGATGCGGCGGACGATGGTCTCGCCCTTGATCTCGTCGCAGACGAGGTACGGATTGCCCAGTGCGGCAGGCGAATCGTCGGCGACGAGGATGTGCGGGACGGGCGCCCCGGCGGCAGCGGCCGCGGCCTGCGCTCTTGCTTCCAGTTCCATGCCGGCGTGCATGTCGTCGGGTGCACCGGTGCGCAGGATGAGCGAACGGCGTTGGTCGTCGGTGACCGCGTCGAAGGCCCACGTGGCTCGGCTGGCGCCACCGGTGAGCGCGCGTAGGTTGGCGATCTCCAAACTCCCGGTGCCCAGGGCCGTCGTCAGCACCCCGGCCAGTTTGGACGCCAACGGTTCTGCGCTGACCGTCACTTGCTGCCAAACTTGAATAGCCGCTGGGCAACTCGGCGGATCTGGATCTCTTCGGCGCCCTCGGTGATCCGGTAGCGGCGGTGATGGCGGTAGATGTGCTCGAACGGCTCGTGCCGGCTGTAGCCGAGGCCGCCGAAGATCTGCATCGCACGGTCGGCGGCGTCGCAGACCAGCCGGTTGGCGCGGTAATTCGCCATCGACACCTTGTCGGAGACCTCCATGTGATGATTGCGGTCCAGGTGCCAGGCCGCGTACTGCACCAGCAGCCGCACCATCTGGGCCTCGGTCTGCAGCTCGGCCAGGGGCCATTGCACGGCCTGGTTGACCGACAGCGGCTTGCCGAACACCGTGCGCCGGCCGGCGTATTCCGCCGCCCGGTCGATGCAGTATTGCGCCGCGCCCAGGCTGCTGGCGGCCTGGCGAATTCGGTTCTCGTGCAAGAACGTCTGCGCAACCTCCAGGCCGCGGTCCACCTCGCCGAGCACCGCGTCGGCGGGCACCCTCACATCGGTCAACTCCACCTCGCCGTGGTCGGTGGGCATGTTGAAGGTCCACCAGTAGTACGGCACCTTGAATCCCGGCGCATCGGTGGGGACCAGGAACGCGGTGATGCCGCGGGCCTGCCCCGGCTCACCGGACGTGCGGGCGAAGATCAGATCGTGGGTGGCGCGATGCACGCCTGTGTTGAATCGCTTGGAGCCGTTGATCACCCACTCGTCTCCGTCGGGTTTGGCGTGAGTTTCCAGCCAGGTCGCATCGGAGCCGTGCGCGGGCTCGGTGAGGCCGAACGCCATCGAGCGTTCCCCGGTGATCAGCGCCTCCGACCAGGCCCGGCGTTGCTCGTCGGTGCCGAAGCGCTCCATCATGATCACCTGCGGGAAGTTCCCAACGATCGAGGATTCGTTCTGCAGGTCGTTGTGCAGGCCAAGGCCCTTGTGCGCCAGGTGTTCCCGAATGACGGCCATGTCGACATTGGAGCCGTCGCGCCCGCCCAGCGAGGCGGGTAACCCGTAACGCAGCCAGCCGGCCGCATCGGCCCGCCGGCGCATCTCGGCCAGCAGGTCCTCCCACTCGCGTGTCGGGATGCCGTCGTTGTCCCAATCGGTGCGGGCATGCTCTCGGCGCTGGTCGAAGTACTGCATGTTCTCGGCCTGCAGCGGAGCGATTTCGCGCTCGATGAACGCGTCCATGTCGGCGAGCAGTCCCGGAAGGTGTTCCGGCAGAGTGAAATCCACAATGATCTCCTCGAGATTTTTTCGTTACGACCCGTAGAGCGTTTTCTTCCAGACCGTCGACAGCGTTGCGATGGCTTCCTGGTCGCTGACTTCCAACCCCAGGCCGGACGGCCCCACGACCACGGTGGTGAAGTTTTCGAACAGCAGCGCGATGGCGGTCGCAATGTGTTCGGGGTTGAGCTCGGCCCCGTAACCCTGTTCCTGGGCGCGGCGGACCGAGGCGGCCACGATGTCCATGCCGAAACGCCGAAATTCGTTCTGGACGGCCGCGAAGCGCTGCTGGGTGGCGCCGAGCTGGGCGACGGCGATCATGATGCCGATGTTCTGCTTGAAGATGTTCCAGTAGCCGGTGACCACCGAGGTGAAGAACCCGTCGTCGTCGGGTGACTCCGGCAACCGAACACTCAGCCCGGACGGCGCCACGACCTCGTGCAAAAACGACTCGGCCAGCGCGGCCAGCAGGTCTTCTTTGTCGGCGAAGTACCGGTAGAACACGGCCGGCGATTTCCCGGCGGCGGAGGTGATGTCGGCCAGGGTGGTGCCGTGAAAGCCGCGCTCGGCGAACAGTTTACGGGCAGCTTGCTCGATGGCCTGCCTGGTCTGGCGGCCCTTGGAGGTCAGCTCTCCCGACGGCATCAGGCCCCCGGCACTTAATGTCTCTGTCGGTCGCCGGCACGCAGCAGGGCGCTCGGCAGATCATGGCCGACAACCGACTTCGCGACTTCGGCCGCAGCGATGGCGGCCTGCAGGTCGACGTCGACATCGATATCGCTGTCCCGCAGTAGGTACACCAGATCCTCGGTGGCGATGTTGCCGGTGGCGCCCGGAGCGAACGGGCAGCCGCCCAGGCCGCCGACCGAGGCGTCCAGGCGGGTGACGCCGGAGCTGACCGCCGCGTAGGCGCTGGCCAGCCCGGCGCCGCGGGTGTTGTGGAAGTGCCCGCCCAGCGGCATGTCGCCGAGAATCGGACGTAGTTGCGAGACAAGCGAACTCACCCTGCGCGGGGTGGTGGTGCCTATGGTGTCGGCGATCGAGAAGCGGTCCACGCCCCGCTCGCGAGCGGCGGCGGCGATGTCGAGCACCCGCTGCGGCGGGGTGGGGCCCTCGAACGGGGAGTCCCACGCGGTGGCGACGATCACCTCGACCGTGACCCCGCTGCCGTGCGCGATGGCCACGATCTCGCCGATCTCGTTGGTGGCCTCGGCGCTAGTGCGCCCCACGTTGGCCTTGCTGAACGTGTCGTCTGCCGCCACGACGTACTCGATCGACCGCAGGCCGGCGGCGACGGCCCGCTTGGCCCCGCCGGGGCTGGCGACCAGGGCCGAGAACTCGATGTCGGGGTAGTTGTGCAGCTGTGCCGCGAATTCGGCCGCGTCCGCCATTGACGGCACCTTGGTGGGGGAGACGAACGCGGTGGCCTCGACCTCCCGAACCCCGGTGGCGGCCACGGCCGCGAGCAGTTCCAGCTTGGCCGACAACGGGATTGGCTTTTCGATCTGCAGGCCGTCGCGCAGCGACACCTCGCGGATGTCCACGTGAGTCATAGCACCTCCTCGGCCCTTAGCTGCTCGAGTTCCTCGGCGGTCTTGCCCAGCAGCCCGATGTAGATGTCGTCGTTGTGCTGTCCGGGCCGGGCCGGGCCGGCGTTGCGGACCACACCCGGGGATTCGGACAGCACCGGAACGATCCCCGGTCCCAGAACGTTACGCCCGACGCGTTCGTCGTAGTGCTCAACCAGCATGCCGCGGGCCCGCAGCTGTGGGTCGTCGACCACCTCGGCGACCGTGTTGATCGGCCCCGAGATCACGCCTGCGGCGGACAGCGTTTCGATGATTTCGCCGGGTTGCCGTTCGGCAGCCCACGCGCCGATGATCTTGTCGAGCTCGTCCTGATTGCGGCCGCGCGCCCCATGCGTGGCGAAGCGATCGTCGGTGGCCAGTTCCGGGCGGCCCATCGCCGCGCACAGGCGCGCGAACACGGTGTCCTGGTTCGCGGCGATCACCACCCACGAACCGTCGGCGCTGCGGTAGATGTTGGACGGCGCAATGCCTTCCAGCCGGGTGCCCGACGGCCCGCGTACCACGCCGCCGACGTCGTAGTCGGGAATCGTGGATTCCTGTACGGCCAAACATGATTCGGTGAGCGCGACGTCGACCACCTGGCCGCGTCCGGTCACGCCGCGGCGATACAGGGCCGCGAGCGCGCCCTGGGCGCCGAACATCCCGGCCAGGCTGTCGCCGAGCGAAAGCGCGAGCCGGGGCGGCGGCCCGCCCGGGAAGCCGTTGAGGTGCCTCAGCCCGCTGGCGGCCTCGGCCACCGAGGCGTAACCCGCCTTGTGTGCGTCCGGCCCTGTCTGCCCGTAGCCGGAGACCCGAACCAGGATGATGCCCGGGTTGCGTTCGCTGAGCACGTCGTAGCCCAGGTTCCACTTCTCCAGCGTGCCGGGCCTGAAGTT
Organism: Mycobacterium sp. SP-6446; assembly: GCF_001954045.1. Taxonomy (NCBI): domain Bacteria; kingdom Bacillati; phylum Actinomycetota; class Actinomycetes; order Mycobacteriales; family Mycobacteriaceae; genus Mycobacterium; species Mycobacterium sp. SP-6446. The sequence continues at coordinate 14,106 of NZ_MBEM01000143.1, forward strand.
CTCCACCACGATGTCGGATTTCTCGACGAGATCGAGGAACAGCTCACGCCCGCGCGGCCGGCGCAGGTCGAGCGTGATTGCCCGCTTGTTGCGCGCGTGCACGGTCCAGAAGACGTGGTGCCCGTCGAGCTCGGCCTGGCCCCAGGTGCGCAACGGGTCCGGGGCGCCGGGTGGCTCCACCTTGATGACATCGGCCCCCATGTCGCCCAGTAGCCGGCCCGCAAACGGTCCGGCGATCAGGGTGCCCAGCTCGAGCACCCGGATGCCGGCCAGTGGGCCGGTAGGAGTCATGCAGTCTCCGCGAAGTTGTGGCGTATCAGCCAGTCGGTGATGATCTCGACGGCCTGCCGCAGCTTATCGCGCTGGTCGGGGCCGGCGTAATAGTGCGTGGCGCCCGGGATTTCGTGCATCTCTTTGTCGGGGTGCCCGATCGCCTGGAACAGCCGCCGGGTGTGGCTGGGCGTGCAAGCGTCGTCGGCCAGGTTGCCGATCACCAGGGCGGGGACCGCGATATCGCGCCCACACTCCACGCCGTCGCCGCGGGCCTCGTCGTAGCTCCACTGCGAGAGCCAGCCGCGCAGCGTCGAGAAGCGGGCCAACCCGACGGGGCTCATGTTCACCACTCGGGGATCGCCCAGGTAGCAGGTCCCCGGCGTGCGTTCGTTGGGGTCGACGGTGGGGTCCAGCCAGCGCGGGTCGGCCATGGTGCCATGCACGACGAATCCGAACTCGTCGTCGGGGCGGCCGCTGGCCTTCAGTTCGTCGAGCTTTTTCCGGACCCACGCGGTGATCCGACGGTTGCGCTCGATCTGAGCCTCCCGGTAGCGGGCGAGGAACTCTTGGCTGTAGGGCGGCTGGTTGGGGTTGTCGGGGTTGTAGAGGTCGAGCTCGGGATCACGCTTGGTGGGGTCGGATTCGTCGAGGATGGATGCGTCCAGCCATTCGGTCAGCGTGCCGTGCCGGCTGATGTGCGCGGCGAGCAACATGATCCCGTCGGCGGCGGGCAGGTCCAGCGCGGTGAGGTCGGGGCCGTCGCCGGACGGGCTCGACGTGATGGTCGCGTGCTGCGCCTGCTGCTGATAGAACACCGACAGTGAGCCGCCGCCACTCCACCCGGCCAGCACAACCTTCTCGTAGCCCAGGCGTTTCTTGGCGTCCTTGATGCACTCGCCGAGATCTTCGACCACCTTCTCCATCAGCAGGGCCGAATCCGTGCCGCGGAACCGGCTGTTGCAGTAGATGACGTGGTGGCCGGCGCGGGCCAGGCCGTTGATCATCGGCAGGTACGCGCCGCCGCCGATCGGGTGCATGAACACCAGCACGGTATCCGACGGCTTGTGGGGCTTGAGTAGATAGCTCTCCAGCACGGTGATCTCGGCCAACCCGCCGTAGACATCGCGGACGCTCGAATTGTTCTGGAAAGCAACGAGATACGGGATTCGGTCGTAGTCGTGTTTCGCGGCGGAGTTCACGAGTGCTGTCCCAGGTCGTGTGCGAGCACCTCGGCCGAGGGTGTCAGGCGCCGGCGCGTGTCGATGGCGATGACTTGCCAGTCGACGCGCGAGTGCTCGTCGAATTTGCGGCGGGCCCGTTCCCGGGCCTTTTCCGGCGCGCCATGGTGAACCCCTTGCGGCGCATGGGAAATCAAGCCGGGCGGCATCGGGATGCCGTAGAGGGAGCCGCCGTGGAAGAACGCGATCTCGTCGTAGTCGACGTTGCGGTGATACCAGGGTGTGCGCTCGGTGCCGGGGATGCCTTCGGCGGGCCTGGGCAAGAAGTTCATCACGTAGACGCCGGTGGCCTGCATGAACAGATGGACGGTCGGCGGCAGGTGGACGCTGTCGGAGGTGATGACGTTGTAGTCGGCGATGTTGAATGTGAAGGCGAAGTTGTCGCCGCGCCAGCCCTCGACATCGATCGGATTGTGTTGGTAGTAAAGCGTTGTCGGGCCGCCATCCTCAATAGGCCGGTGCATCAGCCGGACCTCGTATTCGTCACGCCCATCATCGTCGATCGGTTCCGGTTCGGGGATCGTCGCCTGTGACGGGTCGAAGGGGAAGTGGCGGCCCAGCGAGCCGGGCGGCGGCACCCGGAATTCGTCGCTGGCTTCGATCATCAACAGTGTGGTCTCACGATCGGGCACCTGGCGCCAGGTGCATGCCTTAGGGAGGTAGACCCAGTCGCCCTCGCGGTAGCGCAGCGGTCCGAACTCGGTCTCCAGCAGCCCGGTGCCGTCGTGGACGAAGCACAGCAGATCCCCGTCGATGTGGCGGGTGTAGAACGGCATCGGTTCATGCCGGCGGCTCAGCAGGATGCGGCAGTCGGCGTTGCTGAACATCAGCAGCGGGCCACCGTTGGCGTCGGTGGCGTCGCTGGGTTTCAATTCGCTGGACAACACGTCGAGGGGGCGCAGCGGGCCCACCGCGCGGTAGGCGGTGGGGTCGTTGCGGCGGTAGATGTTGGCGGTCCGGCCGGTGAATCCGCCGCGGCCCAGCTCGTCGTCCTTGAGGCCGTCAAGATCGGCGTGCAGCCGGCGTGGCGTTTTCCCTTTTCGCAGGTGAACGAAGGATTCCATGGCGGCTCCAGGCTCGGGTAGGACACAAAACCACGCAAAACTGAAAGTGACATTACTTTTTCTTTTGCGCTCGCACAAGGGCACGTCTCGTATCCGCGAGACATAAACCATTGCGCACCGCCCCGGCGTGTTTTCGCTGACGTTTATGTGTCGCCGACCAACGCGGCCCGATCAAACGTCGCGGGCGCGCGTCAATCGCGGACGCGGACGACGACCTTCCCTTTGGCGGTGCGGTTCTCCAGCGACGCGACCGCCGCGGCGGCCTGCTCCAGCGGGTAGACCTCGGGCGTGGGCGGCGTCAGCCGGCCCGAGCTGAGCAGGCCCTCGAGGCCGGCCCACTGCTCGGCGAGGGCGTCCGGGTGCGTGGCCGTCCAGGCGCCCCAGCCCACGCCGACGACGTCAATGTTGTTGAGCAGCAGGCGGTTCACCTTCACGGTCGGAATCTCCCCGCCGGTGAACCCGATGACCAGCAGCCGTCCGCCCGGGGCGAGCGAGCGCAATGAATCGGTGAACCGATCGCCCCCGACCGGGTCGACGACCACGTCGACGCCGCGGCCGCCGGTGAGCTCCTTGACCGCGTCCTTGAAACCTTCGGCCAGCACCACATCGGTGGCGCCGGCCGCCGTCGCGACGTCCGCCTTGTCTTCGGTGCTGACGACCGCGATGGTCCGCGACGCCCCGAGCAACGACGCCAGCCGCAGCGTCGACGTCCCGATCCCGCCGGCGGCGCCGTGCACCAGCACCGTCTCACCCTGGCCCAGCCGGCCACGCACGGTCAGCGCGAAGTACACCGTCAGGTCGTTGAACAGCAGGCCGGCGCCCGCCTCGAAACTCACGTTGTCCGGGAGCTTGAACACCCGATCGGGTGAGAGGATCGCGACCTCGGCCATGCCGCCGGACAGCATCGTCAGGCCGACGACCCTGTCGCCGGGACCCACGTGAGCGCCGTCCGGCGCGGAGCGCACGACGCCGGCGATCTCCGCGCCGAGCACGAACGGCGGCTCCGGCCGGTACTGATAGAGGCCACGGGTCAGCAGCGCGTCGGGGAATGCCGCCCCGGCCGCGTGCACCTCGACCACCACGCCGTCACCCGAGGGTTCGTCGACGTCGCTTACCTCGATCGCGTCCGGACCATCCAGCCGAGTCACCCGTGCAGCGCGCATGGTCGGAAAGCCTACTTTCAGCTCAAAATCCGCCGGCGACCCGCACCACCGCCCGGCCGGTGAATGCGCCGGCACGTACCCGATCGATCACGCCGACGACGTCTTTGACGTCGACGTCGCTGACGACCGCGTCCAGATGACGCGGCCGCAACGAGTCACCCAGCAGCGCCCACAACTTCCGGCGCCGGGCGATCGGCATCAGCACCGAGTCCATCCCCAGCAGGGCGACGCCGCGCAGGATGAATGGCATCACCGTGGTGTGCAGGGCCGGACCCCCGGTGAGGCCGCTGGCGGCCACCGCCCCGCCGTAGTCGACGGCGCTGAGCACATCGGCCAGCGTCGCGCCGCCCACGCAGTCCACCGCCCCGGCCCACCGCGCCTTGGCCAGCGGCCGCGGTTTGGCGTCGGGATCCTCGGGCAGCCGCCCGATAACCTCCGCGGCGCCAAGCTCTTTGAGCAACTCGGTGGCCTCTTCCTTGCCGCTCGAGGCCACCACCCGATAGCCGGCGGCGGACAGTAGGTCCACGCTGACGGAGCCGACCCCGCCGGAGGCGCCGGTGACGACGACGGATCCGGCGTCGGGCTTGATGCCCCAATCGATCAGCGCCTGCACGCTCATCGCGGCGGTGAACCCGGCGGTGCCGATCGCGGCGCCCTCGTGCGCGCTCAGGGCGCCGAGCGCCACCACGTGGTCGGCCGGCAGCCGCGCGTATTCCGCGTAGCCGCCGTGATGACCGGTGCCGATCGCGTACCCGTGGGCCAGCACCTGGTCGCCGACGGCGAAATCGGCCGACTGCGACCCGACCACTTCGCCGGTCAGATCGATGCCCGGCACGACCGGGTAGTCGCGCACCACGCCGCCCTTCGGCGTCAGCGCCAGCGCGTCTTTGAAGTTGACGCTCGAATACAAGACCCGGATGGTCACCTCACCGGGCGGTAGGTCGGATTGGCTCAGTGTCTCGACCGACGCGGTGATCCGGTCACCGTCTTGCCGCGCGACCAGCGCGTGAAAAGTGTCCATTCCTCGACGCTAACCTCACCGTATGGATTCCTTTCCACTCGGTAGCGTTTCCGTCGCCCGCATCGGCTTCGGCGCGATGCAACTGCCCGGCCCGAACGCGTTCGGGCCGCCGCGGGATCGCGACGAGGCGCTGGCGGTGCTGCGCCGCGCCGTCGAGCTCGGCGTCAACCACATCGACACCGCTCAGTTCTACGGCCCCGACGTCGCCAATGAGCTCATCCGCGAGGCGTTGCATCCGTACCCGGAGAACCTGGCCCTGGTGAGCAAAGTCGGCGGCCACCGCGACGACACCGGCGCCTGGCTGCCATTCACCGAGCCCGCCGACTTGCGCCGTGACATCGAAATGAATCTGCTCACTCTCGGCGTGGACCAGCTAGCCGCGGTCAACCTGCGGGTGTTCGAGAGCGAGGGGCCGGACCAACTGTTCGACGACCAGCTCTCGGTCATGATCCAAGCCCGTGACGAGGGATTGATCGGCGGCATCGGGCTGAGCAACATCAACCGCGATCACCTACTGCACGCGCTGGAGCGCACCGAGATCGCCTGTGTGCAAAACGCTTTCAACCTGATCCACCGGGAGTCGGCCGGGGTGCTGGACGAATGCGCGGCCCGGGGAATCGCGTTCGTCCCATTCTTCCCACTAGGGGCCGCCTTCGTCCAGCCGAACCCGGTGCTCACCAACCCGCTGGTGCAGCAGATCGCGGAGCGGATCGGGCGCACCCCGGCCCAGGTCGCGTTGGCGTGGACGCTGAGCGTGGCGCCCAATGTGCTGCTCATCCCGGGCACCTCGTCCGTGCGGCACCTGGAGGAGAACCTCGACGTCGCCTCGATCGAGCTCGACGACGAAAGCCGCGAACGGCTGAACGCGGTCCGTTGATGCGCGTCAGACCCGCGACCGCCGCCGATGCCGCGGCGTGCGTCGAGATCTATCGCCCGTACGTGCTGGACACCGTGATCACGTTCGAAACGGAGGTCCCGACGGTCGAGGAAATGGCGGCACGCATCGTCGACGCGCGGGTGACGCACGAATGGCTGGTGCTCGACGTTGACGGGGACGTCATCGGTTACGCCTATGCGCACCAGTTCAATTCGCGCGCCGCCTACCAGTGGTCGGTCGAGACGAGCGTCTACCTCGCCCAGGGCCGGCGAGGGAAGGGCGGTGGCCGAATGCTCTACGCCGAACTGCTGCACCGGCTCACCGAGCGTGGTTTCCGGCGCGCGTTCGCCGGCATCGCCCAACCCAACGACGCCAGCAATGCGTTACATCGGGCGTTCGGCTTTCGGCCCGCGGGCCATTACCGCAGGGTCGGATGGAAACTCGGCGCGTGGCATGACGTCTCGTGGTGGCAGCTCGACCTGCCGAACGACGGGGACGACCCGCCGCGGCCGATCGCTACTTGAGCTCGGCCGACGACAGGCCCAGCAGGCGACGCGCGACCACCAGCTGCTGGATCTGCTGAGTGCCCTCGAAGATGTCCATGATCTTGGAGTCGCGTGCCCACTTCTCCAACAGCGTGTGCTCGGAATAGCCTGTGGTGCCAACCAATTCGACGGCCTTGAGGGTGATGTCGCTACCCACCCGCCCCGCTTTGGCCTTGGCCATGGACGCCTCTTTGGAGTTGGGAATCTGGTTGTCCGCCTGCCACGCCGCCCGCAGGGTCAGCTGGTAGCTGGACTCCCAGTCGGCCTCCATCCGCAGGAACTCGGCCGCGGCGGCGCTTTGGACGTGTGAGGGCTTGTCGTAGGAGATCTCGACACCGGCCTCGGTCAGGATCTTGCGCAGTTCCTCCAGGGCTGCCCGGGCAATCCCGATGGCCATCGCGGCCACCACCGGACGGGTGTTGTCGAACGTCTCCATTACCCCGGAAAAGCCCTTGCCCGATTCGATTTCCGGGTTGCCGAGCAGGTTGTCCTTCGGAATGCGGGCGTTGTCGAACCGGATGACGGCGGTGTCGGAGCCCTTGATGCCGAGCTTGTTCTCCAGCCGCTCGACGGTGACGCCGGGGTGTTCGCGCGGCACGATGAACGATTTGATCGCCGGCCGTCCCTGCGATTTGTCCAGCGTTGCCCACACCACGATGTGCGTGGCCCGCGAACCCGCTGTGACGAAGATCTTTTCGCCGTTGATCACGTATTCGTCGCCGTCCAGCTTCGCGGTGGTGGACACCGCCGCGGAGTCGGATCCGAAACTCGGTTCGGTGATGGCCATCGCGGCCCAGACCCGGCCCAGCCGCTGCAGTTGTTCATCGGTGGCCACCCCGGAGATCGCCGCGTTGCCCAGGCCCTGATAGGGGATCGACAGCATCATCGCCGCGTCCCCCCAGCAGGCCTCCAACGTCTGCAGGACCGCGGCCATGTTGGCGCCGTTGCGGTTTTCCTCCTTGCTTTCACCGCTGCGGAACGCATCGGCTCCGGCGAGGCCCAGGGCGTTGGACTCGGCTGCTCCGGCGAACAGGCTGGCCAGCGTGTCCAGCTCGACGGGGTAGGCGTGCTCTTTGAGGTCGTACTTGCGGGCGATCGGTCGCATCAGCTCCGCGCCGGCCTGGTGCGCCTTGTCGATCACCGCTTGCATCTTGCGGGGCAGTTCCAGATTGATTGCCATGATTGGTCTTTCGCTTCAGAAGTAACGAGCTAGATGACGACTTGGATGACGACTTAGATGACGACTTAGATGACGACGACGCCCTCGGCGACACCGATGGCCCGCAGGTCCCGGTACCAGCGTTCGACCGGGTGTTCCTTCGTGTAGCCGTGGCCGCCGAGCAGTTGCACGCCGTCCAGCCCGATTTGCATGCCCTTGTCGGCGCCGAGCCGCTTGGCCAGCGCCGCCTCGCGGGCGAACGGAAGGCCCTGCTCGGCGCGCGCTGCGCCGCGCCAGGTGATCAGCCGCAGCCCATCGAGTTCGATCGCGATGTTGGCGCACATGAACGCGACGGCTTGGCGGTGGGCGATCGGCTCGCCGAACGCTTCGCGCTCTTTCACATACGGGATGACGTAGTCGAGAACCGCGTGCGATGTGCCGACTGCCAGCGCCGCCCAGCCCAGCCGGGACAGCGCGAGCGCCTCGGAGTAGTCGTCGTCGGTCGCCTCGTCCTCGCCCAGCCTGGCGTTGGCCGGAACCGACACGCCGGAGAGTTCGACCTGGCCCAGGGCCGCCGAACGAATCCCCATGCTCGGATCCGCCTTGACGGTAAGGCCTTTGGTGGATGACTCGACGATGAACAGCGCCGGTTTGCCGTTCAGTTGCGCGCCGACGATGAACAGCTCGGCGTCGGCCGCGGCGGGGACCAACGACTTCACCCCGTCGAGCCGGTATCCGCTCGGTGTCCGCACGGCAGTGGTCCTCAGCCGGGTGGGGTCGAACAGCGGCTGTGGCTCCGCGATGGCCACACACGCCTGCGGGACGTTCTCGCCGGCGAACTCGGGCAGGTACGTGGCCTGCTGGTCCGCGCTGACCCATTGGGGCGCCCCCCCCCGCCCCCCCCCCCGGGGCGCGCGGTGCGCCCGCCCCCCCCGGCGCGGCCGGGGGGCGGGGCCGCCCCCCCCCCCCCCCGGCCCCCCCGCCCCCCGCCACTCCTCCCGGCGCCAGAATCGGCAGCGCTAGACCCATGTCGCCGTAGGCGAGGGCCTCCGCCGCCAGTACGTTGGTGACGCTGGAGCGGTGCGCGGCGATCCCCTCGAAGTCCTCGGGGATGTTGATCGCGGTGATGCCCAACTCGGCCGCCTTGGCGATCAGATCCGGCGGGTAGGTCGCGGCCTCGTCGGCGTCGGGCGCCGCGGGCCGCAGCACCTCTTCGGCGAAATCCTCGAGGGTCTCGACGATCATCTTCTGCTCATCGTCGGGCGTCAGGTCGTAGTAGTCCTTGCCGCTCGACTTGAGCCGGGTGGGTCCGCCGCGAAGGTTCTGAACCCGTTTGAACTGCCGGCTGGTGGCGCCGGCAGTGGAGAAGATCGTCTTGGTGCCGTAGCGCAGGGCCCGGTTGAGCGGGTCGCGCAGATGGTATTTGTCCAGAAACTCCTGCCCGACGAGCGGGGTGAGTAGCGCCATGGTGATATCGATCCCGGTCCGCCGGTGCGGTTGCAGCCCGACGCCGGTCTTGCGGCCGCGCCGCCGGAAGCGCGAACGCGTGGATTTCGACGATTGAGTCTTCTTTGAACCGGTCATTTCGGCAGCCTCGGTCGTTGGGGCGATGCGGATGACGCTATCTTACTCCGGAGTAAGATAGCGCGGAAATGCCCTGTTAACTAATTCACACCGCGTGCTTTCGGATGCGAGCCGATGCGAGCGAGCACCTGGTCGTGCAGCAGCCCGTTGGTCGCCACGGCGCTGCCGCGGTGCGGGCCCGCGCTCCCGTCCAAGCCGGTGAACGTCCCGCCCGCCTCGCGGACCAGGATGTCGAGGGGCGCCAAGTCCCACACCGACACCTCCGGCTCGGCGGCGATATCGATGGCCCCCTCGGCGAGTAGGCAATAGGACCAGAAGTCGCCGAAGGCGCGCACCCGCCACACCACGTCGGTCAGCTCGACGAAGCGTTCGCGCAAACCGCGTTGCGCCCATCCCGACAGGCTCGCGAACGACAGACTGGCCGAATCCAGCTGTGCGACAGAGGAAACCGACAGCCGCCGCGGCGGGGATCCCTCGACCGCGACGAACGCGCCGCGGCCGCGGGCGGCCCACCACCGACGCTGCAGCGCGGGCGCGCTCACCACGCCGACCGAGGGCGCGCCGTCCTCGAGCATCGCGATCAAACTGGCCCACACCGGCACTCCGCGCACGAAGTTCTTGGTTCCGTCGATCGGGTCGATGATCCATTGCCGCCCGGTGAAGGATGTGGTGCCGCCGAACTCCTCGCCGACGATGCTGTCGTCCGGCCGTTCGCGCCCGAGCGCCGCGCGCAGGTCGGCCTCGACCGCCCGATCGGCGTCGGTCACCGGAGTCAGATCAGGTTTGGTGTCGATGCGCAGGTCGAGGGCGCCGAACCGGGCGCGAGTCAGTGTGTCCGCACGGTCGGCCAGCACGAGCGCCAGCGCCAGATCATCCCGGGCCATGCCAGCAGTCCTATCACGACTTTCAGAAACGACTCTTCGAAAGCCCTAACCTGGATGCGTGTGGGAATTCGGATTGCTGCTCCTACTCGTCGCCGTCCTGGCGGTCTTCCTTGCCCAGCGGTTCATCCCGCGTGGCCCGCGCGGTGAGCTGGCGAGCGGCACGCTGTTGGTGACAGGCGTCAGCCCGCGGCCGGACGTGACTGGTGAGCAATACGTCACGATTGCGGGGGTGATCAACGGGCCCACCGTCGACGAGTACTCCGTGTATCAACGCATGGCGGTCGACGTCGAGGCGTGGCCGACCGTGGGCCAGCTGATGCCGGTGCTGTATTCGACCAAGAATCCCGACAATTGGAAGTTCGCGCCGCCGGAACCCACCGCGTAGCCGACCGTCATCCGGCCGCCGGCGGGCGCGCCATCACCGTGACCCGAGCGCCGTATCGGGGGACGACAATCGTGGCTCGCGAGACTCTTCCTCCGGGCATCCCGGGTACGCCCGCCATACCGGTCGGCCCGCCGGTCCCGTCGGGCGTCGGTAATCCGTTGCCCGCCAATGCGATTGTGGGGGCCGCTGGAGACGCCGTAACGGTGCCTTCCGACGGTGCGCTCCAGCTCGCCGGCACGGACATCGATCCGATGGTGCCGGACCGCGCCAGCGTTGCGGTGACGTTGCCCAGACCGCCTCCGAGGCCCGAGGCGCCGCCGAGCGTGGGTGTCGCGGCCACCTGAGCCGTTGTCGACCCGAGCGCGGGCAAAATCCCCAAGTCCTTCTCGGCTCCGACGATCCCGGAAACAAACCCCTCGAAACTGGTAGGAGCTTTCAGAGCGGTGCCGGTGGCCATGATGGCGTCGAACAGCGCGAAACTGCCCGAGGTGCTCGAAGCGGCCGAGGGCGCAGCCGAAACCGCTTGCGCGGCTGGGGTTGCGGACGCGGCGCCGGCGTTGGCCTGCGCGACCGCGGCGGTTTGAGCGCTGATCCCGTCGGGCTTGGTGGCCTGCTTCGGCAACGAGAATGGCGTCAACCGCGTGGCCGCGAGCGAGCTGGTCGCGTAGCCGGACATCGCGGTGACGTCCTGGGCCCAGTATTCGGCGTACTGCGCCTCGGTGGCCGCGATCGCCGCGGTGTTCTGGCCGAAGAAGTTCGTCGCTATCAGCAGCGCCAACTGCATCCTGTTGGCCGCGACCGCCGCCGGGGGCACCGTCATCGCATATGCCAGTTCGTAGGCCGCCGCGGCGGCGCGGGCCTGGATCGCCGTCTGCTCGGCCCGTTCCGCGGCCGCGTGCAGCCAGGCCACATAGGGGATAGCGGCGGCCGTCATCGCGTCGGATGCCGGCCCGCGCCAGTGCAAGCTCGTCAGACCCGAGAGCACCGACTCATAGACCCCGGCCGCGATGCCCAACTCGGCCGACAGGGAGTCCCAGCTTCCCGCGGCGGCCAGCAGCGGGCCCGAGCCCGGGCCGGTGTACATCCGGGCGGAGTTGATCTCCGGTGGCAAGAACACGAAATCCATTGGGTCACATCTCGATAGGCGTCCTGCGCAGCGAACAGCGCTGCGGCGGCCGGGTCGCGAAACATTCGCGACCTCAACTGCTGAGGATCAGCTGTCCGTTAGCCGGCCGCGGGCGGGCGCGGCATCACCGTGAGCCGGACACCGTAGCGGGGCGGACCGCCCACGCCCGCGCCGCGAGCGACGTTCCCCGCCGGCATCCCCGGGTAGCCGGGGTAACCCGAGGCGACCGCCTCCTCGGTGCCCGGAATCGTGGTGAAGCCGGCGGGCTCCAACCGCGCGATCTGACCGGTCGACGGCGCCGACCAGCTCGCCGGGACGGACATCGGGCCGATGGTCCCCGCGCGGGCGAACGTTGCAGTGACGTTGCCCAGTCCCGCGCCACCGCCCAGCTGGGGAGCTGCGGTCAGTGCGGGGGCCAGCGCGGCGGGAGCCGCCGCCGCCTTGGGCAAAATGCCGAGGTTGTTCTCGGCCCCAATGACGCCGGAAGCGAACGCTTCCATGTTGTAGGGGGCGGTGAGCGCGACATTGGTTGCCTGAATGGCGTCAAGGATGCGGAAGGCGGTCGAGTCGCCCGCGGCCGCGGGGGCTGGCGCGGCGGCCGCCGGCGCCTGCTGGGCGGCCGCGGAAACCGCCTGCGCAGCCGACCGTGTGACCGCTGCGGTCGCATTGGCTCGGCCGACCGACGCGCTCTGAGCGGCCAGCCCGGACTCGTTGGTGGTGCGGTTCGGGGAGAAGAACTTAGGTAGCCCCGTCGTCGCGGCTGTCGACGAGGCGGAGTAGCCGGACATCGCAGCGGAGTCCTGAGCCCAATAGTCGGCGTACTGCGCCTCGGTGGCCGCGATCGCCGCCGTGTTCTGGCCTAGCACATTCGTCGCGATCAGCGAGGCCAGTTGTGTCCGGTTGGCGGTGACCGCCGGCGGCGGAATCGTCATCGCGTAGGCCTGCTCATAGGCCGCCGCCGCCGTCCTGGCCTGCATGGCGGTCTGCTTTGTTTGTTCGGCGGTCGTTTGCAGCCAACCTACGTAGCGTGCGGCGGTGGCCGCCATCGCTTCGGATGCGGGCCCGCGCCACTGCAAGTCCAGGCCGGAGAGCACCGACTCGTAGGACTCGGCTGTGGCGCTCAACTCGGCCGACAGCGCGTCCCAGCTGCCCGCTGCGGCCAACAGCGATACGGCCCCCGGCCCGGCGTACATTCGGGCCGAATTGATTTCCGGTGGCAAAAATGCGAAATCCATTGTGTCGCATCTCCTTCGTGAGTTGTTTGCGGTGAGATTCATCGGCGTCGACAACGCACCACCGCCGTGTCGGCGGTGGTCTAAAGAAGTGAGTTGGTCCTGCGTTATCGCAGACTCGGTGGCTGCACGGGGGCCGCTAGGGTCGCGGCCGGCGTCGCCAGTAAAAGAGCTGGCGGGGCATGCGCACGGGGCATCTCTGCAGCCTTCAGCTATGAATCGTCGTGGGCCCGAGAGGCCCAGTATCGCGTTTTGGTCCCGTTAACGGAGCAAGTCCAGGAAATTTCCCGACGCGAGGTAACGCCCAATCCCGGATTGAAAGGGACCAATGGCACTCGGTTGGTGACCATCGCCTCTGCGGAAACGGCGTGCCCGGCCCATAACGTACGGGTTAGCAACGATGAACACTCCCGCAAAGGAGACTCCGATGAGCGACATCTACCCAGCTCCGTCGGTCGTCGTCGGCATCGACGGATCAAGGGCGGCGACTCACGCGGCCTTGTGGGCCGTCGACGAGGCGGTCGCCCGGGACATCCCGCTGCGACTGGTGTACGTCGTCGATCCGCTGTGCACCCCCGCGGCGGGCTCGCAGGACGACCCGCAAAGCGTTGCCCGCGCGGCGCTCTACGCCGCCTACCGGGCCGTCGACGCCACGGACAAGCCGGTCAAGATCGAAACCGAGATCCTGTGGGGGCGGCCGCTGGCCAAGCTGATGGCCGAATCGAGGTCGGCGGCCTTGATCTGCGTCGGGTCGATCGGGCTCAACCACGCGCGCCGCATCGGTGGCACCGTCGCAGCTGCCCTGGCCGAATCGGCGTTGTGCCCAGTTGCGGTGGTGCACCGCTCGCCGGGCGGTCCGGCAAGCCCCGAGGTCAACGAGGTCGTCGTGCAAGTGGACAATGGTTCGGTGCTGCGACACGCGTTCGACGAGGCGAGGTTGCGCCGAGTTCCGCTGCGGGCACTGGCCGCACACGTCGCCGAGACCCCCGACGATGTCGGCGACGGAAACCGCTTGGTGCAAGCGCAACTGAATCGCCGGCTGGCCCGCTGGACGCCGCGTTACCCCGACGTGCCGGTCGAGTCCACGGTCATCCGCGGAGGTGTCGGCGGATACCTGGAGGCCAACGCGGACACCGGGCAGCTCTTCGTCACCGATATGCACGCCGCCAATGACGTGTGCGGGGCGTACAACGTGGGATGCTCAATACTCACGGTTCGGTGCGGCAACTTGTAGGCAGCGGATGTCGGGAGTGGCGCCTTGGTAAAGGTCTTCTTGGTCGACGATCACGAAGTGGTGAGGCGCGGGCTGATCGACCTGCTCGGGGCGGATCCCGACCTCGACGTCGTCGGTGAGGCGGGCTCCGTCGCCGAGGCGATGGCCAGGATTCCGGCCGCGAGCCCGGATGTCGCGGTACTCGACGTCCGGCTGCCCGACGGCAACGGCATCGAACTGTGCCGTGATCTGTTGTCGCGCATGCCGGAGCTGCGCTGCCTGATCCTGACGTCGTATACCTCCGATGAGGCGATGCTGGACGCGATCCTGGCGGGCGCCAGCGGCTACGTCGTCAAGGACATCAAGGGGATGGAGCTGGCACACGCCGTCAAAGAAGTCGGCGCCGGGCGGTCGCTGCTCGACAATCGCGCAGCCGCGGCGCTGATGGCCAAGTTGCGCGGCGCCACCGAGAAGTCCGACCCGTTGTCGGGTCTCACCGATCAGGAACGGACGCTGCTCAGCCTGCTCAGCGAGGGGCTGACCAACAAGCAGATCGCCGACCGCATGTTTCTGGCCGAAAAAACAGTGAAGAACTACGTGTCTCGGCTGCTGGCCAAGCTGGGCATGGAGCGGCGAACCCAAGCCGCGGTGTTCGCAACGGAACTGAAGCGCTCGCGGCCGCCCGGTGATGAATAGCGACACCGGAGACGCCGGCATGGGCCCGCTGCGTCAAACACTTTCCCAACTGCGGCTGCGCGAGCTGTTGGTCGAGGTGCAGGATCGCGTCGAGCAGATCGTCGAAGGCCGCGACCGCCTCGACGGGCTGTTAGAGGCGATGCTCGTGGTCACGTCCGGATTGGATCTGGAAGCCACGCTGCGCACCATCGTGCACTCGGCCACCAAACTCGTCGACGCTCGATACGGCGCCCTGGAGATGCACGACCGGGACAATCACTTGGTGCGCTTCGTCCACGAGGGCATCGACGAGGAAACCGTGCGGCGCATCGGCCACCTACCCGAAGGCCTCGGCGTCATCGGCCTGCTGATCGACGAACCCAAACCGCTACGTCTGGACGACCTTTCGCAACACCCCGCCTCGATCGGGTTTCCGGCACACCACCCGCCGATGCGGACTTTCCTCGGGGTGCCGGTTCTGGTGCGCGACCAATCGTTTGGCACTCTTTATCTCACCGACAAGATCAACGGGCAGCCGTTCAGCGATGACGACGAGGTGTTGGTCCAGGCGCTGGCCGCGGCCGCGGGCATCGCCATCGCGAACGCCCGGCTTTATCAGGAGGCCCAGCAGCGGCAGTCGTGGATCGAAGCCACCCGTGACATCGCCACCGAATTGCTGTCCGGCACCGAACCCGCGACGGTGTTCCGCCTGGTCGCCGAGGAAGCGCTCAAACTCACGGCCGCCGAAGCGGCCCTGGTGGCGGTTCCCGCCGACGAAAATGCAGCGAGCTCCGACGAGCTGCTGGTGGTCGAAACAGTAGGCGGCGCAGCAGCTTCCATCGCCGGCCGAACCGTCGCGATCGGGGGCACGGCGATCGGAGACGCCTTCACCACGAGCACCCCGCGACGGGTCGACCGGATCGACCTCGACGGCGCACACGAACTGGGGCCGGCGCTGATACTGCCGTTGCGGGCCACCGATACGGTCGCGGGAGTCGTTGTCGTTGTGCGCCAACGCGGTCCGGGGGCATTCACCGACGAACAGCTCGAAATGATGGCCGCATTCGCCGATCAGGCCGCGCTGGCCTGGCAGCTGGCCACCTCGCAGCGCCGGATGCGCGAGCTCGACGTGCTCACCGACCGCGACCGCATCGCGCGCGACCTGCACGACCACGTGATACAGCGGCTCTTCGCCGTCGGCCTGGCGCTGCAGGGTACCGTGCCGCGAGCACGCGATTCCGAAGTGCAGCAACGGCTTTCGGAGGCCGTCGACGACCTGCAGGGCGTCATCCAGGACATCCGGACGACCATCTTCGACCTGCACGGTGCCGCGCAGGGCATCACTCGGCTCCGGCAACGGATCGACGCCGCGGTCACCCAATTCGCCGGCTCGGGGCTGCGCACGACGGTCCAATTCGTCGGGCCGCTGTCGGTGGTCGACGGTGCGCTGGCCGACCACGCCGAGGCGGTGGTCCGCGAAGCGGTCAGCAATGCCGTTCGGCACGCGGACGCCACCACGCTTGCGGTCCGGGTCAGCGTCGAAGACGACTTGTGCATCGAGGTGAGCGACAACGGGCGGGGGATGCCCGACGAGTTCACCGGCAGCGGCCTGACGAACCTGCGGCGTCGGGCCGAGCAGGCGGGCGGTCAGTTCACGATCGAAAGCGCGCGCGGCACAGGCGGAACCGTGTTGCGGTGGTCAGCCCCGCTGCTCCAATAGCCCGGCCCACTCGACGACCCGGGACAGCCGGCGCCGCGGCGTCGGCGGCAACGGATCCGCGTTGACCGGCGCCCACCCCACCCGCAGCAACATCTGCGGGTATCCGCTGGACCCGAACACGTCGGCGCGTACCGCCTCGCGGGTTTCGCGGATTTCCAGAGGTTCGCTGATCGGGCAGCACGCCAATCCCAGTGCCGTCGCCGTCAGCAACACGACGCTGGTGGCTTCCCCGGCGCGCAGCCGGGACAAGCGGTCGTCGCCCTCGGTGCCCAACGCCACGATCGCGGCGCCGTCGTCGGCGGGTGGGGCGGCCGACGGAGCCAGACCCGGTCCCGCGAAGAGGCGGCCCGGGATCGGGGAGGTTCGCTCGGACGGTGGTGTGTTCCTGGCCGGGACCCCGGCCACCGAACCGTACCGGCCGCTCCACATGGTGAGTTCGCGAAGGTAGTCGCGATTGGTCGCGTGGTCCCAGACCGCTTGGGCGACAATCTTGTTCATCCGTTCGAGGGCGTCGACCTGCCGAAGCATTACCCCGCATCGCGCGGCACGGGCGGCCATCAACGCGATGTCGCCCCCCGCTACCGGCCACGGCCCGTAGGCGCGCCGATCGGTGCGGCGCCGCGGGATGGCGGCCGCCAGGGTGATGTCGGCGTGGTCGGGGGTGTGCGGCGCGACCCCGACGGTCGCCAGGTGGCTGGGGTCGGCGGGGTCGGGAAAGCGATGGACCCGTGCTTGCCAGCCCATGGCGGCCAGCGCCACAACGCAGTGATGCAACGCGGTTCCGCAGCTGAGCATCAACTCCCGCCCGTCGGGGTCGGTGTTGCGCAGCTGCATGTCGGGCTCGGAGTAGAGATCCAGGCTCGCCGCGCCGACCCGCCACCGCCACGGTTGCGTGTTGTGAATAGAGGGCGCCCGGGTGGCCAGGGTAAGGACCGCCTCGAGGGTGTCGGTGTCTGGGAAAAGGGCGTTCATGTCTGCCTCTCCGGTCCGACAAACCTTGCTGTCGAGAAGTGTGGTCATGTTTTCCAGGATCGCGCGGCGCCACCGTCGCCAGCAGAGCAGGAAGCCATCGGCATCGGGGGACCTTTGGCCCTGCCGCAAGCCCCCGCGTCAGGCAGGGCCCGCGGCGGGTTCTGGCTCCGGTCCGAACCTGAAGTGGCGGCCCGTGATTTCGGACGCGGTGACGCGGACGTAGTGAACCTTGGGTATCGCGGTCCACGGCAGGAGCTGGGCCCTGTCGGCCTCCTCGATCTCGGCGTCGGTGCGTAGCACCTTTGCGCGACCACGGACGATCACGCTCCAGCCTTCCGCGACATTGTGGTCGTCGGCCTCGAACAGCACGACGCTGTTGGCCACGGCGGAGAACAGTTTGGTGCCTTCGGAAGTCCGAAACAGCACGGTCCGGCCCTGTACGCCGAAGTTGACCGGGAAGATCTCGGGCTCACCCGCAAAGCTGGTTACCAGCCGGCCCAGCGCGACGCCGCCCAAGCGGCGCCAACTCTCGTCCTCCGACAGGATGGTGACTGGCTCATCGGTCATGGTTCCAACCTTTCCCTGCGCACCGCCACGATTTCAAGCCGTCGGGAGAGCTAGCGAAACTCGAGAACGTCGTCCAACGGCCGCCGCGGTGTCGGTGCCGGAATCGCTTCCAGGGGCGGCGCGATCCCGGCGCGGACCAGCACCTGGGGTTCGCCGTGGCCGACGAGGTTGCGGACGACATCGCGGCTTTCCTCCGATTCGATCAGATGCGTCAACGTGCAAGTCGCCATTCCGGCCACGGTGCATTCGAGTAGGACGGCCGACAGCGCCTCGCCGCACGCCAACACCTCGGCCCGCGTGTCCTCAGGGGTCGACAGCACAAGGATTTTCGACCAGTCCGCGCCGATCTCCGGGCGTCGATCCTGGTGGCTTCGGACCGGGAAGTCACGGGCCACGTCGACTCGGTGGCGCTCGATATCCGATGCCAGCGCGCTCGGCGGCACGCCCTCGGCCAACGCGAATGGCGAAGTCCACCATTGCAGTTCGAGCTGATACGACGAATCTTCGCGCCGGAGCGATTCGCTGAGCTGCGAGGCCTCCGCCAGGAGCGGGCGTTGATCGTCGGCCAGAACGTCAAGCGTCGCAACGCTTTCGCCCAACGCGCTTCGCAGCTCGGGTTCGAACGCATACCAGTAGGTAGGCATGCCGAACGCGAGCCGGTCGGTCCGACGTTGCAGGATCGCCCGCGCGCGTTGCCGCTGCGCCGCGGTGACTTGATCCATCGGGCTGAATTCGACAGAGGCCAAGTGAGTGGGATCGATCGGGTCGGGCAGCCGAGTAATGCTCGGCAGCCAACCGGACGCGGTCATGGCGACGCGAAAGTGATCGAGCGCGGCGCCACAACTCAACACCGCTTCCCGGCCGGACCGGTCGGCGGCGGGCACCGTTCGGTGCCGGTCGACGAACAGATCGATGACGTCGCCTTGCGCCACCCACCGCCACGGCTGGCTGTTGTGAACGGACGGAGCGCGGCAGGCCAGCAGGACCGCCGTCTTGAGCGCCTCGACTTCCACACCGTCGACGCTATGGCGAGCGGGCGTGGACCCCTAGGGGCCTTCGTCCTTTATCAACCCGCAGAAGGCACTTGTCTGGCATTCTGAGGGCATGGCACGCGGAGAAATCGATCCGATCCGGGCAAAGAGCGCTCTGGCGGTGATCAGGCAGAACCCTGGGATAGCGCTCTTCGCGGTCTCACCGGGACTCGTGGCGCTCGCCGTCATCTGGTGGCTCGCCGGCGCCGGCTGGGCCATCGCCGCGGCCATCCTGCTGCTGATCGCCGGAACCGCCGTCGTCGTCTTGAAACGCTGACGCCGCCAGCATGCGTTCGTGGTGGGGCTGGGGCACCGTCGAGGACGCGCTTTCGGAGCACGAGACACGCGAGCTGATCGCACGCGTGGCGGCGCTGCTCCCCGGGCACGACCTAACCGATCACCCGCCCCCGGATCCCCACACGCTCGGCTTGGCCGAGCCGCGGGTGGCCCCGCCGTCGTCGCTGGCCGATCTGTGCTCCGTTGACTCCGTCGATCGGGCCGCCCACGCGCACGGCAAGGCTTTCCGCGACGTCGTGCGCAACCTGCACGGCCGCCTCGACCACGTTCCCGACCTCGTAGTGCGACCCCGCCGCGAGCAGGATGTGATCGATGTCCTGGATTGGGCTGCGCGCCAGGGAATTTCGGTGATCCCCTACGGCGGCGGCAGCTCGGTGGTCGGCGGCGTCGAACCGCGCTTCGACGGGCTGGCGGTCACGGTGGATACCACCGCCATGGACGCGGTGCTCGAGCTCGACCGGACCAGTCGATCCGCCCGCATCCAGGCCGGAGCCCTCGGGCCGGAGATCGAAAACCAGTTACGCCCACACGATTTGACGCTGCGCCACTATCCGCAGTCGTTCGGATTTTCCAGCCTGGGCGGCTGGCTGGCCACCCGTGCCGGCGGGCACTTCGCCACGCTCTACACCCACATCGACGACCTGACCGAATCGCTGCGCGTCGTCACCCCGGCCGGGGTGAGCGAATCGCGGCGGCTCCCGGGCTCCGGCGCCGGGCCGTCCCCCGATCGGTTGTTCCTCGGCTCCGAGGGCGCGTTGGGCATCATCACGGAGGCGTGGATGCGCTTGCAAAACCGGCCGAAGTGGCAGGTCACCGCGTCTTTGGCGTTCGACGACTGGGCGAACGCGCTCGCCGCGACTCGAACGATCGCGCAGGCCGGCCTTCACCCGTCGAATTGCCGGTTGCTGGATCCGGCCGAGGCGTTCCTGAACGCCGGAGCCGCGGTCGGGGGAGGGATGCTGGTGCTGGCTTTTGAATCCGCCGATCACCCCGTCGACGCGTGGCTCGACCGTGCAGTAGCGATCGCCGCCGAACACGGCGGCGTCCTTACCGCGCGACGCGACCGCGAAAACACCAGCGATGCAAGCAAATCGGATGCTTCCGGGAATTGGCGTTCGGCCTTTCTTCGGATGCCGTACCAGCGCGACGCGCTGGCCCGCCGCAGCGTCATCGCCGAGACGTTCGAGACGGCGTGCACCTGGGACGCATTCGAGGCCCTGCACGACGCGGTGACCGGGGCGGCGCGCGCATCGGTCGAACGGATCTGCGGGACCGGCGTGGTGACCTGCCGGTTCACCCACGTCTATCCCGACGGCCCGGCTCCGTATTACGGCATCTATGCCGGCGGGCGGTGGGACTCCCTGGATGCGCAATGGGACGAGATCAAGGCCGCCGTGTCCGAGGCGATCATCGCCGCCGGCGGCACCATCACTCACCACCACGCCGTCGGCCGCGATCACCGCCCGTGGTACGACTTGCAGCGCCCTGACCCGTTCGCGGCGGCGTTGCGCGGGGCGAAGTCCGCGCTGGACCCGGCCGGAATTCTCAACCCCGGGGTGCTTATCGACGCGTGATCAGCCGTGGCTGATGCGCAAGAGCTCGGCCAGGCTCGGCAGCTTGACCCGCGGGCGCCCGTGCGGCTCACCGGCGGCCCGCTCGTGGCGATCGATGATCTCCCAGTGAGCGGAGGTGACCAACTTCGGCTGCCGCGAGGCCAGCCAGTCGGCCAACTTGTCGGCATGGTCCTCGCCGAAGTCGGCCAATTCGTCGGTCCCGGTCAGGTCGGCCAGCAGCGTGTCGACGGTGTCCTGGGAGTCCTTCTTATTAGTGCCGATCACACCGGTCGGCCCGCGCTTGATCCATCCGACGACGTATTCGTTGCGGCTGCCCTCGACCCGGCCGTTGGCGTGGGGGATGGTCGCGCTTTTGTCGTCGAACGGCAGTCCCGGGGTGGGCACGCCGCGGTAACCGACCGACCGCACCACCAGCTGCGCGGACAGTTCCTCGCGCTCGCCGGTGTCCTTGGCGGCCACCCGCCCGTTCTCATCGGTGACCAATTCGTTGCGGCCCAGCACGATCCGCTCCACCTTGCCGTCACCCTTGATCTCGATCGGGGATGTCTTGAACCGGAAAACCATTCGACGGTGTCCCGGGCGGGGCTCACGGCCCGCGTAGTCGCGCAGCACCTTGATGTTCTGCTTGCAGACCTTGCCGACCGCGGCCGCATCCTCGTCGGTGATGCCCTCCAGATCGGCGGGATCCACGATCACGTCGACGCCTTCGAGGTCCGCCAACTCGCGTAGCTCGAGCGTCGTGAACGCGGTCTGCAGCGGACCGCGCCGGCCGACGATCACCACTTCCTCCACACCGCATGGGCGCAGCGATTCCAGCGCGTGATCGGCGATATCGGTTCGCGCCAGCTCGCCCGGGTCGGTGACCAGGATGCGCGCGACGTCGAGCGCGACGTTGCCGTTGCCGATCACCACCGCGCGACTGCCGGACAGATCGGGCGAGATCTGCTCGAAGTTGGGATGGGCGTTGTACCAGCCCACGAAATCGACGGCCGCGACACTGCCCGGCAGGTCCTCACCGGGAATGTTGAGCGAGCGGTCTGACTGCGCCCCGACGGCGTAGATCACGGCGTCGTAGTGCTCGGCGAGTTCGGACGCCTCGAGGTGCTCGCCCACCACGACGTTGCCGAAGAAGCGGAAGCGGGGGTCCTCGGCGGTCTTCTCGAATTGTTTGCTGATCGATTTGATCTTGGGGTGATCGGGAGCGACACCGGAGCGCACCAACCCCCACGGGGTGGGCAGCATCTCGATCATGTCGACGGCGACGTCGATCTCGTCGGAGGTGTCGGCGGCTTTCAGCAACGATGCTGCGGCGAAGAACCCCGACGGTCCGGAGCCGACGATGGCGACATGGTATGGGCGCATACTCGAGCCTTCTGTTTAGTGCCCGGCCTGCGCGCAGAGGGGCTGTCGCGGCGCAGTCGGGGCTGCACATGATCGTGACTCGATGCTAAACGCATGACCGCTGGTCGTGACCTGAGCACTCGCCGAGCGCAAAGCCCCCGGTAACGTGGGCGGCTGTGGAACCCGACCGTCAAGCCGACATCGCCGCCCTTGACTCCGCCCTGACCACGGTGGAGCGGGTGCTCGATGTCGACGGTCTGCGCGGCCGCATCGAGATGCTCGAACACGAGGCGTCCGACCCGCACCTCTGGGACGACCAGGCCCGCGCGCAGCGCGTCACGAGTGAGTTATCCCACACGCAGGGCGAGCTGCGCCGGATCGAGGAGTTGCGGCAGCGCCTGGACGACCTGCCGGTGCTGTACGAGCTGGCGGCCGAGGAGGGTGAAGGCGCGGCCGAAGCGCTGACCGAGGCCGATGCCGAGCTGAAGGCCCTGCGCGCCGACATCGAAGCCGCCGAGGTGCGCACCCTGCTCTCGGGTGAGTACGACGAGCGCGAGGCACTGGTCACCATTCGCTCCGGCGCCGGCGGGGTGGACGCCGCCGACTGGGCCGAGATGCTGATGCGGATGTATATCCGGTGGGCCGAGCAGCACAAGTATTCGGTCGAGGTGTTCGACACCTCCTACGCCGAGGAAGCGGGGATCAAAAGCGCGACGTTCGCCGTGCATGCGCCGTTCGCCTACGGCACGTTGTCCGTCGAACAGGGCACTCATCGACTGGTGCGAATCAGCCCGTTCGACAACCAAAGCCGGCGTCAGACATCCTTCGCCGAAGTCGAGGTGCTTCCGGTGGTCGAAACCACCGATCACATCGACATTCCGGAAGGCGATGTGCGAGTGGACGTTTACCGCTCCAGCGGGCCCGGCGGCCAGTCGGTGAACACCACCGACTCCGCGGTTCGCTTAACCCACATCCCAACGGGTATCGTCGTAACTTGTCAGAACGAAAAGTCGCAACTGCAGAACAAAGTTTCGGCAATGCGAGTGCTCCAAGCAAAGTTGTTGGAGCGCAAGCGATCAGAAGAGCGTGCCGAGCTGGACGCCTTGAAAGGCGAAGGCGGCAGTTCCTGGGGAAACCAGATGCGCTCCTACGTACTACACCCGTATCAGATGGTCAAGGATCTGCGAACCGAGTACGAGGTGGGCAATCCCGCGGCCGTTCTGGACGGAGACATCGACGGGTTCCTGGAAGCGGGAATCCGGTGGCGCAACCGAAAAGATGACGACTAACACAACTGTTCTCGCTGCATCGATGGCGGATCGCTGGCACGGCTTTTGGCGCGGTGCGATCGGCGAATGGATCCTCGGCAGGGGCCTGCACATCATCATGCTGCTGATCGCCGCGGTGCTGGCGGCACGCTTCGTCAGCTGGATCGCACAGCAGGTGACCCGGCAACTCGACGTGGGCTTCACCGAAAGCGACGCGCTGGTGCGCTCGGAGGCGACCAAGCACCGCCAGGCCGTCGCGTCGGTGATCCAGTGGGTGTCGATCGTGGTCATCGCGATCTGGGTCATCATGCAAATCGGTGGCGTGCTGCAGTTCTCCTTCGGCGGGCTGGTAGCGCCGGCCACCGTGTTGGGTGCCGCCCTGGGTTTCGGTGCTCAGCAGCTCGTCAAGGACCTGCTCTCGGGCTTTTTCATCATCGTCGAGAAGCAGTACGGCTTCGGTGACCTGGTCACCCTCACCATCGTTTCCGCGACGGAAGCCAGCGGCACCGTCGAGAACGTGACCTTGCGGGTGACGCGGCTGCGCTCACCGGACGGTGAGGTGTTGACCATTCCCAACGGCCAGATCGTCAAGGCGACGAACCTGTCCAAGGACTGGGCACGCGCGGTGGTGGACATCCCGGTGTCGACCAGCGCCGACCTCAACCGGGTCAATGAGGTCCTGCACCAGGAATGCGAGCGGGCGCTCGACAACCCGGTATTGGGGGAATTGCTGTTAGACGCTCCGACCGTGATGGGGGTCGAGAGCATCGCCGTCGACACGGTCACCCTGCGTGTGGTGGCCCGCACGCTGCCCGGCAAGCAGTTCGAGGTAGGCCGCCAGCTGCGTGTGCTGGTCATCCGGGCGCTTGCCCGCGCCGGAATCGTGACCGCGGCCGACGCGACCGTCGGCGTCGTCGACGATGCGGGTGTCCCCGCCGCGGAGGCGGGTGCGGCCGACGGCGAACAAGCCGACAAAGCCGGAGAACAGACCCAGGGCCGGGTGCATCAGCGGTGAAGCTGACCCTGAATATTTTCGAGAAGGGCGACGACGAGGCCCAACAGCGCCGGCCGCTGAGCCACCTGTTCGGCGGGCGGGTCCGCACCTCGACCGTGGTGTTGATCGTGGCGTTCCTGGCGGTGTGGTGGGTCTATGACACCTATCGTCCGGAACCGCCCCCCAAGCCCGCGGCGCCGCAGGTGGTGCCGCCCGGATTCGTGCCGGACCCGAACTACACCTGGGTGCCGCGCAGCAGGGTGCAGCAGCCGGCGCCCACCGTGACCGTCACGCCGACACCGACCACGTCCACGCCGCCGCCCCCGCCACCGCCGCCGCCGGTCACCACGACGACGACGCCGCCGTTCGTGCTGCCGACTCCGCCGTGTTTGCTGCCGCCGCCCTTCTGCCCGCCGAGTACGAGCCCGTCGCCGGCGCCGCAGCAACCCCAGCCGGGACCCGGTCCGGTGCCGACATCCGCGCCACCGGCCAGCTGATCGTCCGGGCCAGCGAAATTCACCGCTACACTGGCGTGCCGTGATGATCACCCTGGACCATGTCAGCAAGAAGTACAAAGCGTCGGCCCGCCCGGCGTTGGACGACATCAACGTCAAAATCGACAAGGGTGAATTCGTCTTCCTGATCGGCCCGTCGGGTTCGGGCAAATCGACGTTCATGCGGTTACTGCTGGCCGAGGAGACGCCGAACAGCGGCGACATCCGGGTCTCGAAGTTCCACGTCAACAAGATGCCGGGCCGGCACGTGCCGAAGCTGCGCCAGGTGCTCGGCTGCGTGTTCCAGGACTTCCGGCTGCTTCAGCAAAAGACGGTGTTCGAAAACGTTGCTTTCGCGCTCGAAGTCATCGGCAAACGCAGGGATGCGATCAATCGGGTGGTGCCCGACGTGCTCGAGACGGTCGGGCTGTCCGGCAAGGCCAACCGGCTGCCGCACGAATTGTCCGGTGGCGAGCAGCAACGCGTCGCGATTGCCCGCGCGTTCGTCAACCGGCCGCTGGTCCTGCTGGCCGACGAGCCGACCGGCAACCTCGACCCCGACACCAGCAAGGACATCATGGATTTGTTGGAGCGGATCAACCGCACCGGCACGACGGTGCTGATGGCGACGCACGACCACCACATCGTCGACTCGATGCGGCAGCGCGTCGTCGAGCTGTCATTGGGCCGGCTGGTCCGCGACGAACAGCGCGGTATCTACGGAATGGATCGCTAAGTGCGCTTCGGTTTCCTGCTCAACGAAGTCATCACCGGCCTTCGTCGCAATGTCACCATGACGGTTGCGATGATTCTGACGACCGCGATCTCGATCGGCCTGTTCGGCGGCGGGCTCTTGGTCGTCCTGCTGGCCGACCACTCGCGCGCCATCTACCTCGACCGAGTCGAAACGCAGGTCTTCCTCACCGAAGACGTCTCCGCCAACGACCCGGGCTGCGGGACCAACCCGTGCAAGGCGCTGCGGGAGACGATCGAGAAGCGCCAGGACGTCAAATCAGTGCGGTTCCTCAATCGCCAGGACGCCTACGACGACGCCATCCGGAAGTTCCCGCAGTACAAGGACGTTGCGGGAAAGGATTCCTTCCCAGCGTCGTTCATCGTCAAGCTGGAAAACCCCGAGCAGCACAAGGACTTTGACACCGCGATGCAGGGCCAGCCCGGCGTGCTTTCGGTGCTCAACCAGAAAGATCTGATCGACCGGCTGTTCGCGGTCCTCGACGGCTTGAGCAACGCCGCGTTCGCCGTCGCCCTGGTGCAGGCCGTCGGCGCGATTCTGTTGATTGCCAACATGGTTCAGGTGGCGGCGTATACCCGGCGCACCGAGATCGGGATCATGCGACTTGTCGGCGCCAGCCGCTGGTATACCCAGCTGCCCTTCTTGGTGGAGGCGATGGTCGCCGCGGCTGTCGGTGTGGGCATCGCGATCCTCGGCTTGATCGTGGTGCGTGCGTTCTTCCTCGACAACGCGCTAAATCAGTTCTACCAAGCCAATTTGATCGCACGGGTCGACTACGCCGACATCCTTTACATCTCGCCGATTCTGTTTTTGCTCGGCGTGTCGATGGCCGGCCTGACCGCCTACGCGACGTTGCGTCTCTACGTGCGGCGGTAGTAGCTGTGGCCAATAACTCCGGCCGGGACAAGGCCGCGGGCGGCAAGCGTGGCAGCAAACAGATTGTGGCCACCAATCGCAAAGCGCGACACAACTATTCGATCATCGAACTTTTCGAGGCCGGAGTTGCTTTGCAGGGCACCGAGGTGAAGAGCCTTCGGGAGGGCCACGCGTCGCTGGCCGATGCGTTCGCAACCGTCGACGACGGCGAAGTGTGGTTGCGCAACTTGCACATTCCCGAGTACGAGCATGGTAGCTGGACCAACCATGACCCACGCCGCAATCGAAAGTTGTTGTTACATAGGCAACAAATCGACAGGCTGGTCGGCAAGATACGTGATGGTAACCTCGCCCTCGTGCCGGTGTCTCTGTATTTCTCCGAAGGAAAGGTCAAGGTCGAGCTCGCGCTTGCCCGCGGCAAGCGAGCGTACGACAAGCGCCAGGATTTGGCCCGCCGCGATGCGCAACGTGAAGTGCATCGCGAGCTGGGCCGGCGAGCCAAGGGCATCAACTGATCGGGGCGGCTTACGCCCAGCTGTCGGCCGTTACCTACGGCGTCAGCGATTTCGTGGGCGGAGTAGCCGCTCGACGGGTGGCCGCGCTGCGAGTGATGCTCGTGGCCTACCCGATCGAGACAGTGTTGACCGCCGCGCTGGCCGTCGCCGTGGGCGGACCAATCCAGACGGGCGCGGTCGTGTGGGGCTGTCTGTACGGCATCGGCATGGCGTTCGGCGTGTGGGCATTGTTCGCCGCGCTGGCGGCCGGGCCGATCTCGGTGGTCTCACCGCTGGCGGCCGTGCTCAATGCCGCAGTGCCCGTGGCGGTCGGTGTGGCGCTGGGGGAGCGGCCCGGCCAGGCGGCTTCGCTGGGCGTGGTGCTGGCCCTGGTCGCGGTCTTACTGGTCAGCCGCGAGGCCAGTGTAGAGGGCGTCACACCGTATCGGTTCACACCCAAGGTGGGCTGGCTCACGCTCCTCGCGGGATCGGCGATGGGGCTGAACCTGGTTTTCCTCCATCAGGCGCCCCAGGATTCGAAGCTCTGGCCACTGTTGTTCGCCCGGGTGTCGGCTACCGCGGTGGTGTTCGCCATGGCCGCGGCCAGCAGGAATCTGCGACTGCCGGGCGGGCAGCCGCTGAAGCTGGCCCTGGGTGTCGCCCTGCTGGACATCTGCGCCAACATCACGATGCTGCTCGCGCTGCACACCTGGCTGCTGTCGTTGGCCAGCATCCTGATCTCGCTATACCCGGCGGCGACGGTCGTGCTGGCCATGGTGGTGCTGCGCGAGCGGCTGAGCCGCTGCCAGGGGGTCGGCATGGTGTTGGCCATGGGCTCGGTGGCGATGATCGCCGCAAGCTAGGCACCGATCGGCTTAGGATCCGTCCATGGCCACTCGTCCCGTCACCGAACTCGATAAATCTGACGTCCTGCCCGGGCTCTTTGCCGTGTGGGACGACATCGACACGCTGCTGGACGGGATCGCCGAGACGGAGTGGCAGGCGGCCAGTCCGCTGCCCGGATGGGACGTCAAGGCCCTGGCGTCGCACATCATCGGCACCGAGTCATTCCTGGCGGGCATCGCACCGCCGCAACCCGACGTCGACGTGTCCGCCCTCGACCACGTGCGCAACGACATCGGCGTGATGAACGAGTGCTGGGTGCGCCATCTCAGCGGTGAACCGGGCGGGGAGGTGCTGGCCCGGTTCAGGGACATCACTAACAATCGGCGCAAGGCGCTGACCAGCCTGTCCGACGAGGAGTGGAACGCGGTCACCGCGACGCCGGTAGGCCCCGAGAGTTACGGGCGGTTCATGCGGGTGCGGGTGTTCGACTGCTGGATGCACGAGCAGGACATGCGCGAGGCGCTGTCGCGGCCGTCGTCCGACGACGAGCTCGACGGCCCGGCGTCGCAGCTTTCCCTCGACGAGGTCGCGGCGACCATGGGATACGTGGTGGGCAAGCTCGCCAAAGCGCCCGAAGGTTCCCGCATTGTGTTCGAGCTGACCGGTCCGGTGGCCCGCACCATCCACGTCAGCGTGGAGGGCCGGGCTCAGCTGGTCGACGATTTCGGCGGCCAGGAACCGACGGCGACGATCCGGATGGACGGGCTGCAGTTCACCAGGCTTTCCGGCGGGCGCCCGATGAGC
This sequence comes from Mycobacterium sp. SP-6446, assembly GCF_001954045.1. Lineage (NCBI taxonomy): Bacteria > Bacillati > Actinomycetota > Actinomycetes > Mycobacteriales > Mycobacteriaceae > Mycobacterium > Mycobacterium sp. SP-6446. Next base: position 42,577 of record NZ_MBEM01000143.1, read on the forward strand.
CCCGCCCGCAGCCAGGACATCGAACTCGACGGCGACAAAGAGGTGGCCACCCAGGTCGTCGAGCACCTGAACTTCGTGATCTGACCGCAGCCTGGACCGGAAGATAATTCCGTTGCCGCTGGTTGAACACGGCGTACCATGGATTGTCCTGCCGAAAGTCGGCGGGGATGAGCGAAGAACGCATAGACAAGGGGCTGAACGGTTTCGACTTCGCGCATCGAATCAAGGGAAGCGTGCCGGTGCAGGCAAGAGACCACCG
>NZ_MBEM01000144.1:0-6825 GCF_001954045.1 Mycobacterium sp. SP-6446
TGGGGTGAGCCCCAGAACATGCCGACCGACATCGAGCTGGAGCCGGTGACCGGTAAGGCGCTACAGGAGTTCGGGCGCTATCAGAGCGTCGTCTACAACCTGCCCAAGATGATTTCCCTGCTGGTCGAACCGTGGTACTCGCTGGTCGGCGACCGCGACCAGGTACTGGCGCTGATGCGGGCGATTGTGTGCCAGCTGGCGTTCTCACACGGCCCCGACCACGTGCAGATGGTCGTGGTGACTTCGGACCTGGAGGAGTGGGACTGGGTCAAGTGGCTGCCGCACTTCGGGGACCCGCGGCGCCAGGACGCGGCGGGCAATGCGCGGATGGTGTACGCGTCGGTGCGTGAGTTCGCCGCCGAGCAAGCCGAATTATTCGCCGGCCGTGGCTCGTTCACGCCCCGGCACGCAAGTTCGTCGGCGCAGACCCCCACGCCCCACACGGTCATCATCGCGGACGCCGCTGATCCCCAGTGGGAGTACGTGATCAGCGCCGAGGGTGTCGACGGGGTGACGTTCTTCGACCTGACCGGCTCGTCGATGTGGTCATCCGTGCCCGAACGCACGTTGCGATTCGACGAGAAGGGCGTGATCGAGGCGCTGCCCCGCGACCGCGACACCTGGATGGTGATCGACGAGAAGCCCTGGTTCTTCGCACTGACCGACCAGCTCAGCGCCGCGGAGGCCGAAGAGTTCGCGCAGAAGCTGGCGCGCTGGCGCATCGCCGAGGCCTACGAGGAGATCGGCCAGCGGGTGGCCCACATCGGCGCCCGGGACATCTTGTCCTACTACGGAATTGATGATCCGGCCGACATCGACTTCGACGCGCTGTGGGGCAGCCGCACCGACACCATGGGCCGGTCGAGGTTGCGCGCGCCGTTCGGCAACCGCTCCGACAATGGCGAGCTGCTGTTCTTGGACATGAAGTCGCTCGACGAAGGCGGCGACGGGCCGCACGGCGTCATGTCCGGGACAACGGGTTCGGGTAAGTCGACGTTGGTGCGTACCGTGATCGAGTCGCTGATGCTCAGCCACCCGCCCGAGGAGCTGCAGTTCGTTCTGGCCGACCTCAAGGGTGGGTCCGCGGTCAAGCCCTTCGCCGGGGTGCCGCACGTCTCGCGGATCATCACCGACCTCGAAGAAGACCAGGCGCTGATGGAGCGCTTCCTGGACGCGCTGTGGGGCGAGATCGCCCGCCGCAAGGCGGTGTGCGACAACGCCGGCGTCGACGACGCCAAGGAGTACAACAGCGTGCGGTCCAGGATGCGCGCCCGTGGCCAGGACATGCCGCCGCTGCCGATGCTCGTGGTCGTCATCGACGAGTTCTACGAGTGGTTCCGCATCATGCCGACCGCCGTCGACGTGCTGGACTCGATCGGCCGGCAGGGCCGCGCGTATTGGATCCACCTGATGATGGCGTCGCAGACCATCGAGAGCCGGGCCGAAAAGCTCATGGAGAACATGGGATATCGCTTGGTGCTGAAGGCCCGCACCGCGGGTGCGGCGCAGGCGGCCGGTGTGCCCAATGCGGTGAACCTCCCGGCCCAAGCGGGTCTCGGTTACTTCCGTAAGAGCCTCGAGGACATCATCCGGTTCCAGGCCGAGTTCCTGTGGCGCGACTACTACCCGCGCGGGATCGACCTAGACGGCGACGAGGCGCCGCAGCTGGTCCACAGCATCGATTACGTACGCCCGCAATTGTTTACGAACTCGTTCACCCCGCTCGAGGTGAGTGTCGGCGGACCGGATGTCGACACCGTGGCCGCCGAGGCGAATGGAGAGGCGCTCGAGGTCGAGTCCCTCGAGAGCGAGGACGACGAAGAGGGCATCAGGACACCGAAGGTCGGCACGGTGATCATCGATCAGCTCCGCAAGATCGATTTCGAGCCGTACCGGTTGTGGCAACCGCCGCTGACCCAGCCCGTCGCCATCGACGAGTTGGTCAACCGCTTCCTCGGCCGCCAGTGGCAACAGGATTACGGCACCGCCAGGGATCTGGTGTTCCCGATCGGGATCATCGACCGCCCGTTCAAGCATGACCAGCCGCCGTGGACGGTCGACACCTCCGGGCCCGGTGCCAACGTGCTGATCCTGGGCGCCGGCGGCTCGGGCAAGACCACCACACTGCAGACACTGATCTGCTCCGCCGCGCTGACCCACACGCCGGAGCAGGTCCAGTTCTACTGCCTGGCCTACAGCAGCACCGCGCTGACGACCGTCGCCCGTCTGCCCCACGTCGGTGAGGTGGCCGGCCCAACGGATCCCTACGGTGTGCGGCGAACGGTGGCCGAACTGCTGGCGCTGGTGCGGGAGCGCAAGCGCAGCTTCCTCGAATACGGGATCGCGTCGATGGAAGTGTTCCGGCGGCGCAAGTTCGGTGGCGAGGCCGGCGCGGTGCCCAACGACGGCTTCGGCGATGTCTACCTCGTGATCGACAACTACCGGGCCCTGGCCGAGGAAAACGAGGTGCTGATCGAGCAGGTGAACATGATCATCAACCAGGGCCCCTCCTTCGGGGTCCATGTGGTGGTCACCGCCGACCGGGAGTCGGAGCTGCGCCCGCCGGTCCGGAGCGGTTTCGGTTCCCGGGTCGAGTTGCGACTGGCCGCGGTGGAAGACGCCAAGCTGGTGCGGTCGCGGTTCGCCAAGGACGTTCCGGTCAAGCCGGGGCGCGGCATGGTCGCGGTCAACTACGTCCGGCTCGACAGCGATCCGCAGGCGGGTCTGCACACGTTGGTGGCGCGTCCCGCGCTGGCCAACACGGCCAACAACGTCTTCGAGTCCGACAGCATCGTCGACGCCGTCAGCCGCATCGCGAGCGGCCAGGCGACGCCGGTTCGCCGGCTGCCCGCCCGATTCGGCGTGGAACAGGTGCGCGAGCTGGCCGCCCGGGACACCCGCCAGGGTGTGGGCGCGGGCGGAATCGCCTGGGCGATATCGGAATTGGACCTGGCGCCGGTGTATCTGAATTTCGCCGAGAATGCCCACCTGATGGTGACGGGCCGTCGCGAATGTGGTCGAACCACGACGCTGGCCACCATCATGTCCGAAATAGGCCGTTTGTACGCGCCGGGCGCCAGCAGCGCGCCGACGCCCCCGCCGGACCGGCCGTCGGCCCAGGTGTGGCTGGTCGACCCGCGCCGTCAGCTGCTGACCGTGCTGGGCTCCGAGTACGTCGAGAAATTCGCCTACAACCTCGACGGTGTACAGGCCATGATGGGTGAGCTGTCGGCGGTGCTGGCCAGTCGACAGCCCCCGCCCGGCCTGTCCGCGGAAGAGTTGTTGTCGCGGTCGTGGTGGAGCGGTCCGGAGATCTTCCTGATCGTCGACGACATCCAGCAGCTTCCCCCGGGCTTCGACTCGCCGCTGCATCAGGCCGCACCCTGGGTGACCAGGGCGGCCGACGTCGGCTTGCACGTCCTCGTGACGCGGACGTTCGGCGGCTGGTCGTCGGCGGGCAGCGACCCGATCCTGCGGGCACTGCACCAGGCGAACGCCCCATTGCTGGTGATGGATGCCGATCCTGACGAGGGCTTCATCCGCGGCAAGATGAAGGGTGGCCCGCTGCCCCGTGGCCGCGGTCTGCTGATGGCCGAGGACACCGGCGTGTTCGTTCAGGTGGCGGCGACCGAGCTACGCAAGTAGGTCAGCCCCAGCGCAGCGGTAATGACTTGAGCGCGAAGGACTTTGACGGGAATTTGATTTCCGGGGTGTAGTCCGTCGGCGCCTCGAAGTCGGGGATCTGCCGGAGCCACTCGCCGACGATCACCGTCAGCTCGATCCGTGCCAGATGGGAGCCCAGGCAGCGGTGCGGTCCGCCGCCAAATCCCCAGTGCCGGTGCACTTTTCCGTCCATTACCAAGTCATCGGTGGACCAGGCGTCGCTGCCGTCGCGGTTGACCGCCGCCATGCACAACCGGACCTGCGAGCCCGGCGGCAGCGTCATGCCGCCGACGTTGACGAACTCGGTGACGATCCTGGGCGCCACCGGCGCCGGCGGCTGCAGTCGAATGATTTCTTCGATGAAAACCCTTATTTGCTTGGGATTATCGCGCAGCTCGGCGCGCAGCTGCGGCCTGCGCGCGAGCTCGAACAGAGAAAAGCCGATGATCGCCGTCACCGTGTCCAGGCCCGCCAGGATCAACAGGTGGCTCATGCCGAGCAGCTCGAGATCGGTGAAGTCCCCCGGCCCGGTCATCACCCGCGACAGCATGTCTGGGCCCGGCTCCTTGCGGCGGTGTTGGACCGCCGCGCTGAGATAGTCGAGCAGTGCCAGCTCTCCTGCCTGGATCTCGGCGATGGTGACGTTGTCGTTGTCGCCAATGATGGCGTCTTTCCAGGCGATGAGTCGGTCGCGGTCCTCCAGCGGCAGGCCGTAGAGGTCGAGGAAGGCCTGGAAGGGGTAGAGCCTGGCGAAATCCGCCATGACCTCGCACTCGCCCCGGCCGCCGAGCGCCCCGATCATCTCGGCTGCGTGCCGCTGCAGCACCGGCTGAGACTTACTGAGCGCGGCCGGGCTGAAATACGGCTGCAGGATTTTGCGGTAGCGCGTGTGCTGCGGCGGGTCGAACGCCAGCGGGAGCACCGGCAACGGATCCGAGGGCGGTTGCAGGATCGTTGACGAAAAGACCTTGGGATTGCGCAGCGCGGCAAGCACATCCTCGCGTCGCGTCAGATAGTAGTAGCCATTCATGAACACCACGGGCCCGGCGTCGCGCAGCGTCTTCCATCCGACTCCCCGGTCTTCGGCCATCGGCAAGGTGTGGTAGTCGAGGCGCGGTAGGTAGAACGTGCCCGGCTGCCAATCGCCAACGGTGCTCATGCGCTCCGATCCCCGGTTGTCTTCCCGGTCTAGACTCTAGCGACCGACCGATCTAACCGCCGATTTGTCAAGTCCGATTCGGCACTAGCCGTCGGGGGAGGAAGCCGTGAGGGTTCGTCTCGAGAAGTCGAAGTGCGTGGGCCACGCGCAGTGCTATGCCGTCGACCCAAACCTGTTCCCCATCGACGAGTCGGGCTATTCGGTCCTCGAGGAGCACGAGGTGGCGCCCGGGGATGTGCAGTTGACGCGCGACGGTGTGGCTTCATGTCCGGAGATGGCGCTGATCCTCGAAGAGGAGTGACGGCCGAAAAGCAAACTGCGGGTGAACAATCGGTTGTCGCAAATGAACAGGAGCTGGCCTGGAATGAATAGTGGCTGGCGGGTAATCAAAACGTGGCGCCGTTGGTCGGTATGGGCTCGATGACCCGCTAATGTCTTGTGCGAGCGGCAGTTCAGACAAAAAGTGAGCTGTCGCTCGGTTGCTGACAGTGGGGCTGAGCTAGGCAATGCGCATGTCTTTCCTGACCGGACACCCGGCCATTCCGTTTGCCGAGTCGAAAGACCCCCGTCAGTGACTCGCCTAGGGCCAGCGCGGTCCCTGGGGTCGCAATTGGCGACAACGCCCGTCGACCAGATCGCGACCCCGCCCACAGATCGTCTGACGGCTGCGATCGCAAGCGCGATCACGGTCAACTGAGGAGGACACGGTGTTGGACTTCGCGGCGTTACCGCCCGAAATCAATTCCGGTCTGATGTATGCGGGTCCTGGCTCGGGGCCGATGTTGGCGGCGGCTGCTGCGTGGGATGAGTTGGCGGCGGAGTTGGCCGCGGCCGCTAGTGGTTATGGGTCGGTGGTTTCGGAGTTGACCAGCGCGCCCTGGGTGGGCCCGGCCTCGAGGTCGATGCTGGCCGCGGTCAGTCCCTACGTGAGCTGGCTGTCCACGGTGGCCGGGCAAGTCGAGCAGACCGCCAACCAGGCCCGCGCGGCCGCGGGGGCCTACGAGACCGCGTTTATGGGCACGGTGCCCCCGCCGGTGATCGCGGCCAACCGGGTGTTGTTGATGACGCTGATCGCGACCAACTTCTTCGGCCAAAACACCCCGGCCATCATGGCCACCGAAGCCCAGTACATGGAGATGTGGGCCCAAGACGCCGCCACCATGTATGCCTATTCGGCCTCAGCGGCGCTGGCCTCAGCCTTGGAGCCATTTGATACCCCGCCGAATACCACCACCCCCGAGGCGCCGGCCGAACAGGCCCTCGCGGTAGCCCAGGCCCAGACCACCCCGGCGGGCAACTCCGCCCAAAACGTCGCCGCGGTAACCCCGCAACTGGCCGCGGCCACCACCACACCCACCACCCAAGCCACCACGGCCGCCACCACCACAACCGGACCCTTCACCTGGCTGCAAAACCTGCTCGACAACCTCTCCACCCAAGGCCTGCCCACCCCCACCAACAACTGGCTCGGACTCGTCCCCGCGAACTACGACACGGTGCTGAAACGAATGACGGGCTTGCCCTATCAATCGAACGGCCTCGCCAGCTTCTTCTCGAGCATTGCGCAGCAAACGTTCAACGGACCGGTGGGAACGACGGCCGGCGCGCAAGGCGCCTTCTTTCCGACGCCGCAGTTCGCCGCGCTGGGCGTCGGGGGATGGACCTTTCACCCAAGCGCCCTGCCCACGGCAAGCCTGTCGGCGGCCACCAAGATCGGCGGGTTGTCGGTCCCACCCAGTTGGGCCAGCGCCACCGGCGCCGAAGAACAAGCCGCCACCAAACTCGTCAGCACCCAACTGCTCAACCCCGACGCCGCCAACGCCGCGGGAACCAACGCCGCCATGCGCGGCGTCCCCCTCGTCGGCGGACGCGGCGCACAACGCACCGGCAACCTCGGCGTGCGCTACGGCTTCCGCTACAACGTACTCACCCGACCACCATCGGCAGGATAAAGAAATGCCGAAGACTAGCAACCACATCCCGAAGGCCTTGCGCCGGAAGGT
>NZ_MBEM01000145.1:0-1568 GCF_001954045.1 Mycobacterium sp. SP-6446
AGGAGAAACATGACTGATCGCGTGTCGGTGGGGAACTTGCGCGTCGCCCGAGTGCTCTACGACTTCGTGAACAACGAGGCCCTTCCCGGCACCGATATCGACCCCGACAGCTTCTGGGCCGGCGTGGACAAGGTCGTCACCGACCTCACCCCGCAAAATCAGGATTTGCTGCGGCGGCGCGACGAGCTGCAGGCCCAGATCGACAAGTGGCACCGGCACCGCGTTATTGAGCCGATCGACGTCGAGGCGTACCGCGAGTTCCTCGCCGAAATCGGTTATCTGCAGCCCGAACCCGCCGATTTCAGCATCACCACCTCCGGTGTCGACGACGAGATCACCACGACCGCGGGCCCGCAGCTGGTGGTGCCGGTGACCAATGCGCGGTTTGCGCTCAACGCGGCCAACGCCCGCTGGGGTTCCCTCTACGACGCCCTCTACGGCACCGACGTCATCCCCGAAACCGACGGCGCCGAGCAGGGCACCAGCTACAACAGGATCCGCGGCGACAAGGTGATCGCCTACGCGCGCAGGTTCCTCGACGAGGCGGTGCCGCTGTCGTCGGGTTCGTGGGCGGAAGCGACGGGCGTGAGCATCGACGACGGCCAGCTGAAGGTCACCAGCGGCCCGGATTCGACCGGGCTGGCCCGGCCGGAGCAATTCGTGGGATACAGCGGCGAACTGGGTTCCCCCGATTGGTCGGTGTTGCTGGTCAACCACGGGCTGCACATCGAGATCCTGATCGACCCGGAGTCGCCGATCGGCAAGACCGACGCGGCCGGGATCAAGGATGTGGTCCTCGAGTCGGCGGTGACGACCATCATCGACTTCGAGGACGCCGTCTCCGCCGTCGACGCGGACGACAAGGTCGCCGCGTACCGCAACTGGCTGGGCCTGAACAAGGGCGACCTGTCCGCGCAGGTCGACAAGGACGGCGAGGCGTTCACCCGGGTCCTCAACCAGGATCGCCACTACACCACCCCCGACGGCGGCGAGCTCGTATTGCCCGGGCGCGCACTGCTGTTCGTCCGCAACGTCGGGCACCTGATGACCAACGACGCGATCATCGACGCCGACGGCAACGAGGTGTACGAGGGCATCATGGACGCGCTGTTCACCGGTGTGAGCGCGATACACGGCCTCAAGGCCAGCGACGCCAATGGCCCGCTGACGAACAGCCGCACCGGGTCCATCTACATCGTCAAGCCGAAGATGCACGGCCCCGACGAGGTCGCGTTCACCGCCGAGCTGTTCAGCCGCGTCGAAGACGTCCTGGGTTTGCCGCAGACCACGCTGAAGGTCGGCGTCATGGACGAGGAGCGGCGCACCACCCTGAACCTGAAGGCCTGCATCAAGGCGGTAGCGGATCGTGTCGTTTTTATTAACACCGGTTTCCTGGACCGCACCGGCGACGAGATCCACACCTCGATGGAGGCCGGGCCCATGGTGCGCAAGGGCACCATGAAGAGCCAACCGTGGATCCTGGGTTACGAGGACAACAACGTCGACACCGGGCTGGCCGCCGGCTTCGCCGGCCACGCCCAGATCGGCAAGGGCATGTGGACCATGAC
>NZ_MBEM01000146.1:0-2913 GCF_001954045.1 Mycobacterium sp. SP-6446
GACCTGGCCGACCTGAGCACCTACGACGACATCCGCACCGCCGCCACGGACGGCTCGCTGTCGATCGACGTCACCGACGACAACATCTACGTGCTCAGTGGGCTGGCCGACGACTTCGCCGACGGGCCGGACGCCGTGGATCGCGACCAACTCGACCTGGCCGTCGAGCTGCTCCGCGACATCGGCGACTACTCGGAAGAGAGCACCGTCGACAAGGCGCTCGACACCGGGCGTCCGCTGGGCAAGCTGGTGGGCCACGTCCTCGAGCCGGACTCGGTCGCCAAGCCGAACCCCCCGTACGCCGCGGCGGTGCGCGAGTGGGAGAAATTGGAGCAGTTCGTCGACGGGCGGCTCAGGCGCGAGTAGGGCGAGAACAGGGCGCCGGTAGCGCCGCGTTTGACGGGCCATCAAGACTGCTCTTTACTGGCGCAGGTGTCGCTCCCCGGCATCGGCCCGCTGCCCCTGTACGGATTCCAACGTCCGGGCATGCTGCTGTTCGGCCTGATCCCGCTGGCCCTGCTCGGCGTCTACGTCGTAGTGCAGGCCCGGCGCCGGCGACGCCTGCACCGCTACACCGACGCCCCGGTGCCGCAGTCGTGGTGGCGGCACGTCCCGATCGCCGTTGCGCTGCTGTCCCTGGTGCTGTTGACGCTTGCGCTCTCCACCCCCACGCATGACATGCGCATCCCGCGCAACCGCGCCTGCGTAGTGCTGGTCATCGACATGTCGAACTCCATGCGGGCGACCGACGTCGAGCCCAACCGGCTCAAGGCGGCCGAGCAGGCGGCCAGCCAGTTCGCCAGCCAGCTGACGCCGGGCATCAACCTCGGGCTGGTCGGCTTCGCCGGGACGCCCTACCTGCTGGTGCCCCCGACGCCGCAGCACCAGGCGACCCTGGAGGCGCTGAAGAAGCTGGAGTTCGCCGACGGGACAGCGACCGGCCAGGCGATCTTCACCGCGCTGCACGCGGTGGGGGCCGCGGCCGTCGCGGGCGGGGACACCCCGCCGCCGGCCCGCATCGTGCTGCTCTCCGACGGGGGCGAGAACAAGCCGACCAACCCCAGCGACCCGCACGACGGCGCCTACACCGCGGCGCGCCTGGCCAAGGATCAGGGCGTGCCGATTGCGACGATCTCGTTCGGCACCAAGGGCGGCGAGATCGAGATGAACGGGCAGCGGGTCGCCGTCCCCGTTTCGACAGATCAGATGAAGACCATCGCGCGGCTGTCCGGCGGGCAGTCCTACACCGCCACCAACATCGAGGAACTCAACAAGAGCTACAACGCCATCGAGAACGACATCGGGTACCGCACCGTGCCCGGCCCCGGCAGCGCCGGCTGGCTGCGCCTGGGCGTCATCACCGCGCTGATCGCCACGGCGCTGGCCCTGCTGATCAACCGGCGCCTGCCGACCTGATCGCTCAGGCGGGCAGCCTGCTGTTGAGCACCAGGCCGGCCAGGATGGCGCCGGCCAAAATCACCGCCCCCAGCAGCATCCAGGCCAGGCTGGCGTCACCCTTCACGGTCTCGTAGCCGATCTGGCGTTGCAGCGTCGAATAGACGCCCTCGAGCGATTCCAGGCTGTCGGCGTGGAACGCCTGGCCGTCGGTGATCTTGGTGATTTCCTGCAGCGTCTGGTCGTCGACCGGGACCGGGATGTTCTGCCCCTCGTACTCGACGGTGCCGTAGGGCGTGCCGAACGAGATCGTCGAGATCTGCACCTCTTCGGCCTTGGCGGCCCGGGCGGCGGTGAACGCGCCCTGCGGGCCGTTGGGGTCCAGCGGCACGTTCTCGGCGCCGTCGGATTCCAGCACGATCCGCGCGGGCGGCGGGCCCTCGCCCCCGCCCATCACCGACCCGACCGTCGCGATCGCCTGCAGCGCGGTGAAAATCCCCTCACCCGTCGCCGTTTTCGGTGCCGGCTTCAGCCCGTCGATCGCCGCCTTCACGGCCCCGCGATTGGTCGTCGGGGCCACCAGCAGCGAGGCGTTCGCGGCGAACTCGACCAGCCCCAGGTTGATGGCCGGCGTCAGCTCGTCGGCGAACTTCTTGCCGGCCTCCTGCGCGGCGGCCAGGCGGTTCGGGGGGACATCGGTGGCCGCCATGGATTCCGAGACGTCGATCACCAGCATCACCACGGCGCGGTTGAGCGGGATCCGGATGTCGGACGTCGGCCCGGCCATGGCGGTGGTGAGCAGCACCAGCGAGGCGGCGAGCAGGATCGTCGGCACGTGCCGCCACCGCCCGGACCGAACCGGGGCGACCCGCTCGAGGACCTCCATGTTGGCGAACCGCAGCACCCGCCGGCGCCGGGCGAACTGCGCCGCCACGTAGACGCCGATGATCAGCAGCACCGCCAGCAGGAACAGGAAGAACCAGGCGTTCTGGAAGCCGGTGAGCGACACGGGGCCCAGCAGGGGCAACTTCATGTCCAGCCACACTATGCGGCGAACGTCGACCGTGCACGGGCGCGGCGCTACCGCGGGCGGTATCGGCGCCGGGCGAACCACCGCAGCGCCAGGCCCGTGACGACGGCGACCACGCCGCCCGCCATCAGCAGGTAGCTGTTCGGGTTCGCGTAGCTCTTCGTGTAGGCCCGGTCGCCACGGACGCGCACGTCAAGTTGCGCCCCGGTCGCATGGCTTCCGTCGATCTTGCCGAGGAGCCGGCCGGTCTGCGCCGCTCCGCCGACGCTCCATTTGACGTAACACTTTTCGGGCCCGGGGCGGCCGTCCACCTCGATGGCCATGACGCAGTGGTCGATCGTCGCCGTGGTCGCGGTGCCGCTGCGGTATTGGTAGGCGAGCATCGCGCCGTAGAGCGTCAGCGCGACCCCGGCGGTCACGAAGACCGCGAGGCCGAGGAAACCGACCAGTTTCCATGTCGGAGGCCCGGCCGTTGCGGCGTCCAGCTG
>NZ_MBEM01000147.1:0-1578 GCF_001954045.1 Mycobacterium sp. SP-6446
GTCAGGTCGGTGTGCTTCTGGTTGCTCAGGGCCTTCAGCGGCGTGGTGTAGAAGCACTTGCCGCCGGCCGCCAGCGCCAGGTGCACGGCGAATTCGCCGACGACCGTCTTGCCGGCCCCGGTCGGCGCGCAGACCAGCACGCCGTGACCGCGCTCCAGCGCCGCACACGCCCGCTGCTGAAAGTCGTCGAGCGGAAAAGGCAGCTCCGCGCTGAACCGGGTCAGCTCGGCCAGCTCGGTCACGCGGGCCTAAGTGACGTCGTCATGCTGCCCGGCGGTGAACGACGGCTCGGGTATGGGCTCGGGCTCCTCGAGGACCGACGCTTCGTCGTCGGGGATCTCCGCCTGCGCTTCGCGCTTGGCCTTCCGCTTGTCGTGCAGGCGGGCGATCTGGATGGCGAACTCCAGCAGCACCGACAGCGCCACCCCCAGCGCCGTCATCGAAAACGGATCGGAACCGGGCGTGAACACCGCCGCGAACACGAACATCGCGAAGATCAGGCCGCGTCGCCACGACTTGAGCCGCTGGTAGGTCAGCAGCCCCGCCATGTTCAGCATCACGATCAGCAGCGGGAACTCGAAGCTGACGCCGAACACGATCAGCAGGTTGATCAGGAAGCCGAAATAGCGGTCCCCGGACAGCGCGGTCACCTGCACGTCGCTGCCCACGGTCAACAGGAAGCCCAGCGCCTTGGACAGCACGAAGTAGGCCAGCACCGCACCGCCGATGAACAGCGCCGCGGCCGGGATCACGAACGCGATCGCGAAGCGGCGCTCCCGCTGATAGAGCCCCGGGGTGATGAACGCCCAAAGCTCGTACAACCACACCGGGCAGGCCAGCACGATCCCGGCAGTCATCCCGACCTTGAGCCGCAGCATGAATTGGTCGAACGGCGCGGTGGCCAGCAGGCGGCACTGTCCATTGGGACTGATCTCGGCGCGCGCCGACTGCGGCAGCGAACAGTAGGGATGGCGCAACCACTCGCCGAGGCTCTCGAGCCCGAAGATCGAATGCGAGTACCAGACGAACCCGAAAATCGTGGTGATCAGGATCGCGGCCAAAGCAATCAACAACCTCGTGCGCAGCTCGGTCAGGTGATCGACCAGCGACATGGTCGCGTCGGGGTTGGTACGGCTGCGCCGGTAACGAGGGTTGAGCCGCTTCAGCAAGGCAGCGGTGCGCGCGGAAGTCTTGAAAAGTTTCACGACGCTCGGTCAGTGGCGCTCGGGCACCGCGACGGCTAACCGCGACTACGCCGGGCTACGCGGGGCGCGCTTCGTGGTGGCCCTGCTCGCTCGCCTTCGGCGGGTCGACCCGCTCCGACTGCACGGGCTGGGGGTTCACCGCGGGGGTCTCCGACGGGGTTTGCAGGGACGGCGTTTGGTCTTTGTTCTCCGTCTGCATTTCCCGCATCTCGGACTTGAAGATGCGCATCGACTTACCCAGCGAGCGCGCCGCATCGGGGAGCTTCTTGGCACCGAAGAGCAGGACCACTACGACAGCGAGGATCGCCCAGTGCCACGGACTAAGACTGCCCACTTTGATTACCTCCAGACGTCCACCCGATGCTACCGCAGG
>NZ_MBEM01000148.1:0-10144 GCF_001954045.1 Mycobacterium sp. SP-6446
ACTCGGTGGCGGCCTCGGTCTGGCTGTTTCCGACCAGCGCGGCGATGCTGGCCTGGCATCTGCTTCGGCCGCGCACCACCATCTGGCGCACCGCGGGGGTTTCGGCGACGGCGGCCGCGTTGTCGGCGTCGTTCACCTCGGTGCCCTACGTCGAGTTCGGTGTCGCCGCGATGCCCAACCTGGCCGCCTACGGGGTCGCGATCCCGACGTTCGTCCTGATCACCTCGACGCTGCGGCACCGCGACCGCATCCCGACGGCGGTGCTGGCGCTGGTGGGCGTCCTGTCGGTGCATCTAACGGGCGGGTTCATCGTGATCCTGTTCCTGTTGGCGTGGTGGCTGTTGGACGTCTGGTGGCATCCGGTGCGCGGCCGAAGCAGATGCCAGGCCAGCATCGCCGCGCTGGTCGGAAACAGCCAGACCGAGGCCGCCACCGAGTTCAGGGTGTAGCCCGTGGTCGGTGCCGCGCCGGTGAGCTGGCAGAACACCGCGGTCAGGGCGTGGAACACCGACGGGTAATACAGCGCCTGGTGTGTCTCGACGTTGCGCAGCTCTCCCATGTGGGTGGACGACGCCTGGCCGGTGTCGAGCATGTAGCGCACCTCGTTGGCATGCCAGACGGCGTCCCAGGTGCTGGGGATGGTCTGCCAGTGCGCGGCCAGGCCGCGGTGGGCCGCCCACATGACCAGCAGGGCGCCCAGCAGCACGCCGGCGGCCACCGTCAACGCCGGCCAGCCGCGGACGGCGCGCGCCTCGGCCTCGGTGTCGCGGTAGCGAGCGAGTAGCAGCTGCAAACCCGTCATCACGAGGCACACGACAACCAGCGCGGCGAGCGCAGTCCAACCGTTCCAAGGGATTCCGAGCGCGCCGAAGGGGATTATCGCCACCGCTACAACGCCGTATGTCAGTGCCGGACCCACCGCGATAGCGACCGGCCAAGTTAGCTGAGTGATGCGTGCGACGATCGTCCCGGGCGTGATCAGCAAGAACAGTGCGAGCAGCGTTCCGATCCAGAGCCCCACTCGACTAGTATGGCTGCCCGGGTGACCTGGCTCGCCAAGCCGCCGTTCGGCTGGAACGCCTCTCGGCCACCCGCTACCGTCACAATTTCGCGGAAATGCGGAAGCTCTAAGGTGGCTGGCATGGCTTACGACGTCGCCCGAGTGCGCGGACTACATCCGTCGCTGGGTGACGGATGGGTGCACTTCGACGCGCCGGCCGGAATGCTGATTCCCGATTCCGTTGCGACGACCGTCTCCACGGCCTTCCGGAGGTCGGCCGCCAGCACCGTGGGTGCGCATCCCTCGGCGCAGCGCAGCGCCGCCGTCCTGGAGGCCGCGCGCGCCGCGGTGGCCGATCTGCTCAACGCCGACCCGGCGGGCGTCGTCCTCGGCGCCGATCGCGCGATCCTGTTGTCCTCGCTGGCCGAAGCGTCGTCGTCGCGGGCCGGGCTCGGCTACGAGGTGATCGTCAGCCGCCTCGACGACGAGGCGAACATCGCCCCGTGGCTGCGCGCGGCGCACCGCTACGGCGCCAAGGTGAAGTGGGCCGAGGTGGACATCGAGACCGGTGAGCTGCCGACGTGGCAGTGGGAGGGCCTGATCGGCAAGTCCACCAGGCTGGTCGCCGTGACGTCGGCATCGGGAACGCTGGGCACGGTCACCGATCTGCGGGCGATGACCAAGCTGATCCACGACGTCGGTGGGCTGGTTGTACTCGACCATTCCGCCGCCGCGCCGTACCGGCTGCTCGACGTCAGGGAAACCGAGGCCGACGTGGTGGCGGTCAACGCCGTCGGGTGGGGCGGGCCGCCGATCGGGGCGCTCGTGTTCCGCGATCCGGCGCTGATCCACACCTTCGGCTCGGTCTCGACCGACCCCCACGCCACCGGCCCGGCGCGGCTCGAGGTCGGCGCGCATCAGTTCGGTCTGCTCGGCGGCGTGGTCGCCAGCATCGAGTACCTCGCGGCGCTCGACGAGTCGGCTCGCGGCACCCGGCGCGAGCGCCTGTCGATGTCGATGCAGTCGGCAACCTCGTATCTGAACCGCATCTTCGACTACCTGATGGTGTCGCTGCGGTCGTTGCCGTTGATGATGCTGATCGGCCGGCCGGAGTCGCGGATACCGGTGGTCAGTTTCGCGCTGCACGGCGTGCCCGCCGAGCGGGTGGTGCAGCGCTTGGCGGACAACGGAATCCTCGCGGTGTCCAATGAGAATTCGCGCGTGCTCGAAGCGCTGGGCGCCAACGAGGTTGGCGGCGCCGTGACGGTGGGGCTGGCGCACTACTCGACGATGGCCGAGGTCGATCAGCTGGTACGGGCCCTGGCGTCGCTGGGCTAAGGGCTAGGCCCTCCCTTTGCGTTGAGTGTGCAGTGACGGCGCCCACCCTGCACAGCGGGAGCCCTGGGCGCACACTCGACGGCTCGCTCGTCAGACCGTCAGCACGATCTTTCCGGTCACCTTGCTCGATACCAGCTCTTGGTGCGCGTCACCGGCCCGCTCGATGGGCATGCGCGCGCCGATGATCGGCCGGACCCGGCCCTCGGCGATCATCGGCCACACCGAGGCCGTCACCGCCTGCACGATCTCGGTCTTGCTGTTCGGGCCGCTTACCGGGCGGGCCCGCAGCGTGGTGCCGATGACCCGGGCCCGCTTCATCAGGAGCTTGCCGATGTTGAGCTCGCCCTTCACCCCGCCCTGCATGCCGATGATGACCAGCTGTCCGTCGGTGGCCAGGGCGTCGATATTGCGGTCCAGGTAGGCGGCGCCCATGATGTCGAAGATCACGTCGGCGCCGTCGGTCTCCTCGCGCAGCCGCGCCACAAAGTCCTCGTCGCGGTAGTTGATGGTGATCTCGGCGCCCAGGCCACGACAGAAATCGAGCTTCTCCGCGGACCCGGCCGTGACGGCGACGTGCGCGCCCAGTGCCCGCGCGACCTGGATCGCGTGCGTTCCGATGCCGCTGGCCCCGCCGTGCATCAGCAGCAGCTGGCCCGCACCGAGGTGAGCGATCATCACGAGGTTGGACCACACCGTGCACGCCACCTCGGGCAGCCCGGCGGCGTCAACCAGGTCAACACCCTTTGGGATCGGCATCACCTGACCGGCCGGAACGGCGACGTATTCGGCGTAGCCGCCGCCGGCCAGCAACGCGCAAACCTCTTGTCCAACAGACCATTCCGTGACATCGGCGCCGACTTCCGAGACGACGCCGGACACCTCCATGCCGATGATCTCGCTGGCCCCGGGCGGCGGCGGGTACTTACCCGCGGCCTGCAGCACGTCGGCCCGGTTGACGCCGGCCGCGGTGACCTTGACCAGTACCTCGCCGGGGCCGGCGGACGCGTCGGGCACTTCTTGCCAGTGCAGTTTGTCGGCGGATTCAGCGACGATTGCGCGCATGCGGGCCACGCTACCGACCCCGGCTACCCTTATCAGCGGTGGCGTGGCAGAGCGGCCTAATGCACTCGCCTTGAAAGCGAGAGACGGCTAAACCCGTCCGGGGGTTCAAATCCCTCCGCCACCGCGGGTCAGCGGGCGGATTCGTGCAGTGTCGGCGCGTAGCGAAGCACCGCTCCGATGCCGTCGGCCGGGGCGATGCGCTCGTCGGTGCGAACCAGCGACGCCCCAACGGAAATCGCCAACAGCGGCAGCGCCTCGTCGGCCCGCAGCGTCTTCGCGGGAGCGGCGCCCTGCTCGGACAGCACGTCGGCGTTCGGGGCGACGGCGGTCAGCGCTTCGTCGGCAACCACCGTCGCGTCGTCGATGTCGCCGATGATCATGGTGTCGACGGCTCCCTGACGCAGCGCCGAGCACACGGCGCCCAGCCCCTCCGCGGCCAGCCCCGATTGCCGGCCCACCTCGGCGGTGAAACGCTGTGCGGCATCGTCGATCACGTTCAACTGCCGCTTGGCGAACTCGGCTTCGATCGCGCGTTGGATTTCGTCGAAGTCGTGGCCGCTGTGGCGCGCGCCGACTTGCAGCGGAGTAGGCCGCATCCGCTCCGGCAGCGCCGCCGCCAGATCCGAACGCGACCGCACCTCACCCACTACGAAGATCGCGTCGACGCCGGTGTGGTCGACGATCTCGCTGACCCGATCGGCGATTGCCCGCACGTTCTTTCGGGCGGCCTCGTCGCTGCGCAATTGCGGATCGCCGTAGCCCGCCGTCTCGGCGCTGGCGGCTTTGTGCACGGGATAGCCACCGCCGTCGACCGTTTCGGAGCGCAGGGTCCCGTCGATGTGGGTGGTGATGTCCGCGCCGGCGTGATCGACGACCACCAACAGGTAGTCCGGGTCCTCGTAGCCGAGCTCGATGATCGGGACGATGTAGGGCAACTCGGAGACGCGCACGACGGTTTCGGCGGTGGGTCGCACCAGGTGCTCGTTGAGCACGACGCCGGTGGCGTCGGCCACCACGGCGCGGCCGCTGCGCCCGATCGGCGCGCGCAGATCCATCACCGCGTGTCCGATCTGCTCGGTGACCGCGGCGTCGGCGCCCTGCTGTTCGAGCTGTTCGCGCAGTGCGCGCCACTTCAGCTCGAGCTGAGCCTCGGCGTCGTGGGTGTCGTGCGAATCGTCGAAGTAGACGGACGCGAATGGCCCCGGACTGTCCAATAGCTGACGGAAGCGGTCGGAATGCATGCGTATTTGGTTGCCCGCAACTGTGCGGCGCAAAACCGGTTTAGCTCTCCTCGCCCTCGGAGTCGTCGAAGAAATGCCAATCGCCGTCGTGCTCGACTTCCATTCGCCAGCCGAGTTCGGAGTTGTCGGCCTTGGCGTCGACGAACCACGCGTGCGCGTCGCCGGCGCTTTCGATGTCCTTCGTCGCGACGACTTCTCCGGTCGGGTTCAGCACACGGTAAGTAGCCATGTTCCGCAGTGTTCCCACCGCGGCGGGGCCTAACCGGTCGGGATTTCGGCGGCGATGGTGTCCATCAGGGCGGTGTAGCGCCGAACTTCGGGATCGCGGCCGGGTTTGCCGCTGCTGATCACGCCGGCGGCCAGCGCGCGCTGCGGGTCGGCCCAGATCGCGATGTTGGCCAGGCCGAGGTTCCCGAACGCGGCCGGTGCATTGCGACCGAACGGCCCAAACCTGTTGGTGCCCAGCATGAATCCCGTGCCCCAACGGGCCGGGTGCAGACCGACCGCGAAATCCGGCCGCAGCCGCCGGCACTCCTGCACCGCGGCATACATCCGCTCCGGGCTGATTATCCGCACGCCGTCGAGTTCACCGCCGCGGCGCCATATCTCGGCGAAGCGTGACAACTCGTTGGCGGTCGAGATGGTGTTGGAGGACGGGACGACGGTGGTCAAGAACGCCGGGGTATTGGTGTACGGAATGATCTCGTGCACGCTTCCGCCGATCGCCTTGCGGAAGATCGCCGCGACCGGCGCCGGCAGCGGCTTGCCGGTTGCGTGGCTGAGCGCTACCAAACCGACGTCCTGCTTGGCGACGCCGAAGTTGGTCCAGCGGAAGCCCAGCGGGTCGAGGATCTCGGCGGCCAGGATTTCGCGGATGTCCTTGCCGGTGGCGGCGTAGACGATCTCGCGCATCAGCGGACCCCAGGTCAGCGCGTGGTAGATGTGCACCAGTCCCGGCCGATACAGCGGCCTGAGCTTGGCGAGCTGCTCCTGGGCGTACTCGTGGTCGTCGGTGCGGCGCAGGTCCGGCCGCGGCCCGGTGGGGAAGGGGACGCCCGCGCTGTGGGTCAGCACGTGCCGGATCGTGGTGCGGTGTTTGCCGTGGCTGGTGTAGCTCGGGAGGTACTCGCAGACGCGGTCGTCGAGCGAGAAATGGCCCTGCTCGACGAGCATGTGCACCACGGTTGCGGTGATGCCCTTGGCCGCCGAGTACACGCAGAACGGCGTGTCCGTCGTGGCGGCGATCTTCTCGGCGTCGGGCGGGTCGGTGGGTGCGTTGCCCCAGCCGTGACCGATCGCGCGGTTCAGGACGACGCGGCCGCGATGCCGGATGCACAGTTGGACCGCGGGGTGAAAGCCGGCCTGATACCAGTGACGCGCGGCCCGCCAGATCCGTTCCACGGCGGCGTCGCCGACGCCCGAGTGGTCTTCGTCGCCGATCGTCGTCACGGCGTCCAGGTCGGCCGGGACCCGGATCCTTCCGTCCGGGGTCACTCTTACTCCCCGGTGAACTGCGGCGGGCGCTTGGCGAACGTCGCCGAGATCCCTTCGGTCAGATCCTTCGAGGGCAGGAACGCCGCGTTCCAGGCGGCGACGTAGCGCAGGCTCTCCGACACCGCCGCGACGCGTTGCTGGTCGAGGACGTCCTTGACGCCGTGCACGGTCAACGGCGGGTTGGCGGCGATCTCGGCGGCGGTCGCGTGCGCGGCCGCCAGCGTGGCCTCGGCGTCCGCGTACACCTCGTTGACCAGGCCGATCTTCTCCGCGCGGGCCGCGTCGATGTCCTTGCCGGTGAGCGCGAGTTCGCGCAGGTGCCCGTCGTTCAAGATCAGCGGCAGGCGGGCGAGGCTGCCGACGTCGGCGACGATGGCCAGCTTGACCTCCCGCACGGAGAACTTGGCGTCGGCGCTGGCGTAGCGGATGTCGACCGCCGAAATGAGGTCGACGCCCCCGCCGATGCACCAGCCGTGCACCGACGCGATGGTGGGGGTGCGGCAGTCGGCGACGGCGGTGATCGCGTTCTGCATGCGCCGGATCTCGGCGTGGAAATCCGCGCGCGGGCGGGCCAGCGCGCCGTCCGCCAGCAGCGGAGCGAACGATCCGCCCATCGCGGGCAGGTCCAGGCCGTAGCTGAAGTTCTTGCCTGATCCGGTGATGACGATGGCCCGCACGTCACGGTCGGCGTCCAGCGCCGCGAACACCTCCGGCATCTCCGACCAGAACGCGGGCCCCATCGCGTTGCCCTTGCCCGGCCCGATCAATGTCACCTGAGCGACGTGGTCTTTCGTCTCGACGGTGACGGATTCGTATGTTTCGCCCATATCGAGACCGTAGCGTGGCAAATATGCCCAGTGATTTGCGACCCGGCCCGCATTCCCCGCCCACTGACGAGCTGCGCAGCGCCGAGGACACGCTCGCGGTTCTGCAGCGAGTTGTTCACACCATTGCCGCCGACGACGTGTCGCGACAGACGCCGTGCACCGAGTACGACGTCTCGGAGCTGACCGGGCACCTGCTGAACTCGATCACCGCCCTCGGCGGCATGGTGGGTGCGGAGATCCCCGAGCGCGACGAAAGCGATTCGGTGGAACGCCAGCTCGTCGCCGCCGCCCGCCCCGCCCTCGATGCCTGGCATCGCCACGGCCTGGAGGGCACCGTGCCGTTCGGCAACGGCGAAATGCCGGCCAAGGGCGCGTGCGCCATCCTGTCGCTCGAATTCCTGGTCCACGCTTGGGATTACGCCGTCGCGGTCGGCCAGCCGGTCGACGCCCCCGAGCCGCTGGCCGAATACGTGTTGGGGTTGGCGCGCCGCGTCATCAGGCCGGAGCTACGCGGCAGCGCCGGATTCGACGACCCGGTTGACGTGCCGGAAGACGCCGGCGCCCTGGAGCGGCTGGTCGCGTTCACCGGCCGCAACCCGGCCCGCTAAGTACGCTCTGCCGAACGTGCGGCCAGACGCACGCTCGGCGAATGGCCTACACCCGCTCTAGGTAGAAGTAGTAGTAGCGGCCGTCATCCAGCACACCCTTACCGTTCATGATGCCCATGACCGCGTCGTCGTCGATCTTCTTGAAGTGGTCGTGCACGGGTTGGCCGTCATAGACCATCGTCGCGGTGACCTCGCCGCGGAAGTCCTCCAGCCACAGGCTCGCCTCGCCCTTGCCCATCGCCTTGTTCGAGAACTTGTTGCCGTCGGCGTCGAGGCACACCAGCGGCTGCACGTCACTGGCCGACGTGAACGTCTTGCCGAACCAACCGGCCTTCTCCAGCTGGCCGTTCATCTTGTGCCCGGTGACGAACTCGCCGCCCTTCCATTCGCCGATCATGCCGTCGATCGTCGCCGGCTCCAGGGTCGCCCAGAAATCGTCGAGCTCGTCATCGGCGATCCGATCGCCGCGCTCCTTGAACTCGGTGAACTTCTTGCGGGCCAAGGTCATTGCTCACTCCTCCGGTTCGGTTTGGGTGATCCATTCGCGGGCGAATCGCAGCAGCGCGTCGTTCTCCTCCGGCGCCCCGATGGTGACCCGGACGCCGTCCGTCCCGTACGGGCGGACCACGATGCGCGCGTCGGCGGCCTGCTTGACGAAATCCAACGTTCGGGGCCCCAGCGGCAGCCAGACGAAGTTGGCCTGGGTCGGCGGCAGCGTGAAGCCGGCCTCACGCAAGGCCGCGGCCACGCGCGTGCGTTCGGCGACCAGCGCGTCGGTGCGCGCCAACAACTCGTCGGCGGCGGCCAACGACGCGATGGCGGCGGCCTGCCCGAGGCTGGACACGGTGAACGGCACGTAGACCTTGTCGAGCGCTGTGATCAGGTCGGGGTGGCCGACCGCGTAGCCGATGCGCAAACCCGCCAGCCCGTATGCCTTCGAAAACGTCCGCAGCACAACGACATTGCTGTGGGCCCGGACCAGATCCAGGCTGTCCGGCGCCATGCCGTCGCGGATGTACTCGACGTAGGCCTCGTCGATGGCGATCAGGATGTGCGGCGGGACGGCCTGAATGAATCGCGACAAAGCGTCCGGGTCGACGACGGTGGACGTCGGATTGTTGGGGTTGCACACGAAGATCAGCCGGGTGCGTTCGGTGACCGCGGCGAGCATGGCGTAGAGGTCGAAGGTGTGGTCGGTCAACGGCACCTGGATGGCGGTCGCGCCGGACACCTGGACCAGCGGCGGGTACAGCTCGAAGCTGCGCCACCCGTAGATGACTTCGTCGCCGGCCGCGGCGGTGATTTGAACGAGTTGCTGGCACAGGCTGACCGAACCGCATCCGACGGCGACGTGTTCTGGCGCGAAATCCGAACCCAGGTGCGCGGCCAGCGCGGCCTTGAGCTGGACGCAGCCGTTGTCGGGATAGCGGTTGACGATGTCGGTGGCTCGCTCGATGGCCGCGCGCACGCTGGGCAGCGGGCCGTAAACGGTTTCGTTGCTGGCCAGTTTGATGGCGCCCGGCACCGTCTTACCAGGAACATAAACTGGCAGCCCGGCCAGCTCCGGCCGTAGGCGGGCAGTCACTTCGACAGCATATGTCGGCGCTGTGTACGCTATGCCTCCGGCGGTTCCGGGACACCGGGAAGGGGTCGGGTAACCTCAGAAAGTCCAATGGAGGCGTGCCAGAGCGGCCGAATGGGGCTCACTGCTAATGAGTTGTCCCCCTTCAAGGGGACCGGAGGTTCAAATCCTCTCGCCTCCGCTGAGAAGTTTTGGCAAGACAACTGAAGACAGGCGCCCGTAGCTCAACGGATAGAGCATCTGACTACGGATCAGAAGGTTGGGGGTTCGAATCCCTTCGGGCGCGCTCAACGGGTCAGTATCGGACCCGGAAGCCGCCAATAAGCCGAATCGTGTTCGAATCAGGGTCGGTAATCGTCGACAACCGCACCCCCTTGTTTGCGTCGACAATTTCGCCTGGCTGATGACCCCGATGTTTCAACTCATCGATTTCGGCTTCCAGATCCTCGACAGCGAAGTTGACCAAGGTCGAGCCAGCGCGTTCCTCGTCGACGAACACCTGCACCCATCCACCCGGAACTACCTGCCACTCAACGAGATTCGGCATTGGATTGTTATCGGGTTCCCTTCCAAATAGTGATTCGTACCAGCGTCGACTCCTCTCCAAGTCGGTCACCGGAACAACGGCCAAGACATGCTCGATGGACATGCACACAACTCCCTTCGGTTGGTTCTCTAAGAGACCGACCTGGCAGTGTGCCCAAACTCATCGCGCGCGGTTCGCTGCTAACCGGTGCTTACGGGTTGATCGTGTTGTCGCCGACCTGACGGCCCCACACGTACTCCATCGCATAAGGCGAACCGGTGTCGATGTGGTTGTAGGGCGCGATGCTGTTGCCGGTGTCCATCACCAATTCGGGCGCGGGCCACAAGTGACGGGTGATCTTCTGCCAACAGCCGGGCGCACCCCCCGGCCCACCGCGGGCGTTCACCCGCGGCAGGTTTTCCGGCCAGGTGTAGGGGTTCGGCGCCCCGCCGACCAGCCCGGCCAG
>NZ_MBEM01000149.1:0-608 GCF_001954045.1 Mycobacterium sp. SP-6446
AGGGCGATCAGCGCGTCGGCATCGCTGGTGGCGGCGAGGCCGATCGGCTCGCCGTTGGCGAGTTCGCCGGCGTCCCTGCCGACCTTCTCCGCGGAGTGCACCCACACGCCGACCAGATCCAGATCGGGGCGTCGGTGGATGGTGCGGATCGCGATCGACCCGATGCCGCCCGTCGCCCAGACCACTACCCGCTGGGTCGTCATCCTGTTCCTCCTGTTAAGAGAGTAGGCACTATCCTAATGAACAAATCTTAGGTTATGGTGCTGTTGATGCTCACGCTGAGGTTCGACCTGCGTGCTCCGAGTTGGGCTGGGCCGGCCGCCGACTACGTGCGCCGCGGGCGCTCATGAGTAGGGAGGTGAACCCTATGCGTACCGTCGTGTGGTCGACGGGGGGAGTCGGGTCGATCGCCATCGATGCGATCCGCCGCCGGCCAGACCTGGAACTCGTTGGGGTATGGGTGCATTCGCCCGACAAAGTCGGCAAGGACGCCGGGGAATTGGCCGGCATCGAGCCGCTGGGTATCGCGGCTACCAACGATGCCGACGCGCTGATCGCCCTGGCGCCCGACGCGGTGGTGTATGCCGCGAGCGGTCCCGAGCGCGACG
>NZ_MBEM01000150.1:0-8245 GCF_001954045.1 Mycobacterium sp. SP-6446
ACACCCAGGTCACGCACCAACGGCTTCACCGACCAGCCGTCGGCGGCGATGTGGTGCACGGCGGCCACCAGCACGTGCTCGTGCTCGTCGACGCGGAAAAGCCTTGCCCGCAAAGGGATCTCGGCGGCCAGGTCAAACGTGTACTGCACCGAGGTGCCGACGGCTTCCTGCAGCCGGCTTTCCGGCCAGCCGGTGGCGTCGACGACGTCCCAACCGAAGTCGATCCGCTCAAGCGGCAGCACTACCTGCTGGGGGATGCCGTCGTGCGCGGCGAACACTGTCCGCAGACTTTCGTGGCGGGCCACCACGTCGGCCAGGGCGGCACCCAATGCGTCGGCGTCGAGGCGCCCGCGCAGGCGCAACGCCACCGCCATGTTGTAGATCGGGGACGGTCCTTGCAGCTGGTCCAGGAACCACAACCGGTTCTGGGCAAACGAGAGCGGAATCACCGCCGGCCGCTCCCCGGCCACCAAGGGCTCCAGCCCGTCCCCGCCCGTACCGATGCGCGGCGCCAACTGCGCCACCGTGGGCGCCTCGAAGAGGGTTCGCACCGAAACGCCGGCGTTCAACGACTTGTTGATCGAGGCGATCACCCGCATCGCCAGCAGCGAATCCCCGCCCAGGTCGAAGAACGACTCGTCCACGCCGACCCGGTCCAGCCCGAGCACCTGGGCGTAGATCCCCGACACGATCTCCTCGGTCAGGGTCGCCGGGGCGCGGTAGCCACCGGCGTCCGAGTATTCCGGCGCCGGCAGGGCGCGGGTGTCGAGCTTGCCGTTGACCGTCAACGGCAGCGCGTCCAACACCACCACCGCGGCCGGGACCATGTACTCGGGCAGCCGCTCGGCCAGCCCCGCGCGCGCCGTGGCCGGCTCGACGGTCCCGGTGACATACCCCACCAGGCGCTTGTCGCCGGGGCGGTCCTCGCGGGCGATCACCACCGCCTGCTCCACCCCGTCCACACCGGCCAGCGCGGCCTGGATTTCGCCGAGCTCGATGCGATAGCCCCGGATCTTGACTTGCGCGTCGGCCCGCCCCAGGTAGTGCAGCTGCCCGTCGGCGCCCCAGGAGACGAGATCTCCGGTGCGATACATGCGTGCCCCGGGTCCGCCGAACGGGCAGGCCACAAATCGTGTGGCCGTCAACGCCGCCCGGCCGACGTACCCATACCCCTGGCCGGGGCCGGCAACATACAACTCCCCGACGACGCCGGCGGGCACCGGTCGTAACCAGCCGTCGAGCACAAAGAAGCCAAGATGTCCCAGCGGCACCCCGATGGGGCTGACGTTGACGTCGACGTCGTCGCCGCTGATCTCGCGGAACGAGGCGTGCACCGTCGTCTCGGTGATGCCGTACATGTTGATCAGCCGCGGCGATCCGGGGTGGTTGTCCAGCCAGGCCCGAAGACGTTGTGGTTCAAGCGCTTCGCCGCCGAACACCACCGTCTCGAGCGTGAGCTGTTCTCCCGGCGACTGCGCGTCGACGGCCTGCAGCGCATAGAACGCCGACGGGGTCTGGCTCAGCACGCTGACCCGTTCGCGAATCAGCAAGGCGCGCAAGTCTTCCGGCGAGCGCACCACCGCCTCGGGCGCCACTACCAGGCGCCCGCCGTGCAATAGCGCGCCGAAGATCTCCCACACCGAGAAGTCGAAGGCCAGGGAATGGCATTGGGTCCACGCCTGCCCCGGCGACAGCTCCAGGTCGGCGTCGAGCACCTCGAGCAGCCGAATCACGTTGCGGTGGGCGACGGCCACCCCCTTGGGGACGCCGGTCGTGCCCGAGGTGTAGATCAGGTAGGCGATCTCATCCGCGCCCGGCGCCGGCAACCCCGTGCTGGGCTGGGCGCGAATCCGCGGGTCGTCGGTACAGAGGACGGGAAGGTCGGTCCCGGCCAGCCGCTCGGCCAGCTCGGGGGTGGTGATCGCGGCGGCGGGCGCGGCATCGCCGAGCACGAACTGCATCCGCGCGTCCGGCACCACCGGGTCGATCGGCACATACGCCGCACCGGTTTTGAGCACCGCCAAGATCGCCACGACCGCCTCGGCCGACCGGGGAAACAACAGCGCCACCCGCTCACCCGGACCGACACCCTGGCCGATCAGCAAGTGCGCCAACCGATTCGACGCCTCATCCAGCTCGCGGTACGTCGTGCCGCGGCCTTCGAAAGTCAGCGCCACCGCGTCGGGTGCGCCCGCGACCTGTGTGGCGAACAACGCCGGAATCGACGCCGACGCGCTGGCCGGCCGGGTGAGCGCCGCCCGGTTGGCCCATCCGTCCAGGCGGGCGCGTTCCTCGGCGTCCAGCACATCCATCGCCGACAACCGCTGGGAAGGATCGGCGGCCATCGCCGCCAAGATGTGCTGCAGCCGCCCGATCAGTGTGTCGATGGTGGATGCGTCGAACACGTCGGTGTCGAATTCGACGCGCAGGCCCAATTCGCTGCCCGGCAGCACCTGCACGGCGAGCGGGTAGTGGTTGTATTCGCGGTTGGTGAACTCGGTGACGGTCAGCCCGTCGACGCCCGACAACACCTCGATGTCGATCGGGTAGTTCTCGAACGCCAAGAGGGTGTCGAACAACTGGTTGTGACCGGTGACGCGGTGGATGTCGCGCAGCGCCAAGTGCTGGTGGTCGAGGGTGTCGTTGTGGACCTGCTGCAGCCGATCGAGCAGGTCCGCGACGGTGGTGCCCGGCGTCATCTGAGCGCGCACCGGCACCGTGTTGATCAGAAGCCCCACCATCGAATCCGCGCCCAGCACCTCGGCGGGCCGACCCGAGACGGTGACGCCGAAGGCGACATCGTGCTGGCCGGTCAGCAGGGTCAGCAGCTGCGCCCAGGCGCCCTGCACGACGATGTTGACCGTGGTCCGACAGGACCGCGCGAGCTCTCCGACGTTGCGGGTGACCTCCGCCGGGACCCGGAACGAGGCAACGGCGCGCCGCCCCAGCTTGAGCCGATCGGGCGGGCCGACCAGGGTCGGCGCCTCGAAACCGGCGAGCGCCGCCTGCCACGCCGCGCGGGCAGCGCCGACGTCTCGATCGGCCAGCCAGGTGACAAACCGGCGATACGGCGCGGCCGCGGGCAGCCGCTGGCCGTAATAGCTGGCGAAGATTTCCTGCAGCACGATCGGCAACGACCAGCCGTCGACCACGATGTGGTGAAAGGTCAGGACGAACCGGTGCTGATGCGGTGCCGTACGGATCAGCGCCGCCCGAAAAGCCGACTCCTCGGCGAGATCCCGGACCGCCGCGCGCTCTGCGGCACAGAGCCGTTGGACCTGCTCTTCGACGTCGGCGTCGGTGCCGCCGTCCAAATCGACGTACTGCCAACCGGTCTCGGGATCGGCCGGGATGATCTGCACCGGCTGGTCGAATTGTTCGGAGAACAACGCCGCCAGGTTGGGATGCCGGTTGACCATGGTTTGCACCGCATCGCGCAGGCGATGTGGGTCTAGCGGTCCGGTCGCGGTGATGTCGAGCTGCACGGCGTACAGATCGTCGCCACCTTGTACGGTGCTGGCGTGGAAGAGCAGCCCCTGTTGCAGTGGGGTCAGGGGCAGTACGTCAGCGATCCGCATAGTGGCGCTGGAGCTCGTCGATCTGCTGCTGGCTGAGACCGGCGAGCGCGATATCAGACGGCGTCAACCCGCCTCCACCGCCGCGCACATGCGCGCAGATACCGGCCAGGGCCTCGAACCACAATTGGCTCAGCCGGTTGACGTGCGCGTGAGTCAGCGCCGAGGGCGCCCAGGTCCAGTTGGCCTGCAGGCGCGGGCCCGAGCCGGTGTCGACGGTGCCGGCATTGAGCTCCAGGGTGTGCATCAGCGGCATGGGTATTGCCGCGCTGGCACCGCCGGCCGCCAAACCATCTTGGCAGAGTCGCCACAGGTCGTCGGACATCTCGGCCGCCGACGCGCCCATGCGCCCCAGGTAGTTGAATCCGATCGGCGGGTCGGCCTCGGCCAGGTCGACGTCGGGGTTCAGGTAGCGCAGCACCCCATAGGTCAGCGGGTCCGGGAGCGCCCGAAGCTGCTCTTTCGCGTCCTTGAGCACCGCACCAAGCGCGGCTTCACCGGCTCCCACCTGCGCCCAGCGCAGCCCGCCAAGGGCAAGGGACACCGGGTATTTGGTGGTAAACCAACCCACCGTGCGCGACAGATCGACATCGGCGCCCAGCTCCTCGTGGCGTCCGTGGCCCTCGACGTCGATGCCGATCGGCGTGCCACCGGTGCCCAAGAACTCCGAAAGCGCCAACCCGAACGCGATCAACAAAATGTCTTGCACCCCAGCGCGAAACGCGGCCGGCACCTCACCGAGCAGCATGCGGGTGGTCTCGACGTCCAGCTCCGCCGACAACTGCCCGGCGCTGACGTAGCTGTCAACCTCCGGTTGGACCTCGGGCAGCACCGCCGGGACCGCCGCCACCTGGCGCCACGCCTCGATCTGATCGACCACCGCCGGATCGTGTGCGTGCTCGGCCAGCAGCTTCGCCCACCGGGCGAACGAGGTGCCGCCGGCCGGCAACGCCACCGGCTGCCCGCTGTGATGCTGGGCCCACGCAATGTTGAGGTCTTCCAACAGGATTCGCCAGGACACCCCGTCGACGGCCAGATGGTGGACGATCAACGCCAACTGTCCGGTGGAGGCCGCCCACACCGCGCTGAGCATCGCGCCGGCGGCCGGGTTCAACCGCGACCGCGCATCGACCAGGACCTCATCGGAGAGCACGTCGACCGATTGCAGGCACGCGCCCGCGTCCACCGATCCCACGTCGGGCACCTGCAGCGACCAACCCCCGGCGCCGTCGTCGTCGACGCGCAGCCGCAGCATGGCGTGCCGATCCAGCAGCGCCTGCAGCACGACCTTGACGTCGGCCTCGCTGACGCCGGCCGGAGCCGCGACGACCACGGTCTGGTTGAACTGGTCAACCGGGCCGTCCATGTCGTTGAGCCACCGCATGATCGGGGTGGCCACCACCGCGCCGAGGCCCTCGTCGACCACGTCGCCCGAACCGTCGGCGACACCGGCCACCCGGGCCAGCCGGGCCACGGTCTGCTCGACGAAGATGTCGCGCGGACGGCACACCACACCGGCCGCCCGAGCCCGGGCCACCACCTGCATCGACAGGATGCTGTCGCCGCCCAGCTCGAAGAACGACTCGTCGACGCCCACCCGCTCGACACCGAGCACCTGGGCGTAGATGCCGGCCAGGATCTCCTCGACCGCGCTGACGGGGGCGCGATAACGATCGGCATCGGAGTATTCCGGTGCGGGCAGGGCGCGCTTGTCGAGCTTGCCGTTGACCGTCAGCGGCAGCGCCTCCAGCCTCACCACCGCGGCCGGCACCATGTAGGACGGCAGCCGCTCGGCCAGCGCGGCGCGCGCTGCGGCCGGCTCGGCGGTTCCGGTCGT
Organism: Mycobacterium sp. SP-6446; assembly: GCF_001954045.1. Taxonomy (NCBI): domain Bacteria; kingdom Bacillati; phylum Actinomycetota; class Actinomycetes; order Mycobacteriales; family Mycobacteriaceae; genus Mycobacterium; species Mycobacterium sp. SP-6446. Next base: position 5,413 of record NZ_MBEM01000150.1, read on the forward strand.
GTACCCCACCAGTCGCTTGTCGCCCGGGCGGTCCTCGCGGACGATCACCACCGCCTGCTGGACCCCGCCCACGCGGGCCAGGGCCGCCTGGACTTCACCCAGCTCGATCCGGTAGCCGCGGATCTTGACCTGCTCGTCGGCGCGGCCCAGGTATTCCAGCTGCCCATCGCCACGCCAAGACACCAGATCACCCGTGCGATACATCCGTGTTCCCGGCGCTTCGGGCTCGCTGAACGGGCAGGCCACGAACCGCGTTGCGGTCAGCCCGCCCCGCCCGACGTAGCCGTGTCCCAGGCCCGAACCGGCCACATACAGCTCGCCGACCACCCCGGCCGGGACAGGCCGCATCCAGCCGTCCAGCACGAAAAAGCCCAGGTGCTCGAGCGGCACCCCGATGGGACTGGCGGTGCTGTCGATGTCGGCGTCGCCGATCTCCCGGAACGAGGCGTGCACGGTGGTCTCGGTGGTGCCGTACATGTTGATCAGTCGCGGCAGTCCGGGGTGGTTGTGCAGCCATTTCTTGAGGCGTTGGGGTTCCAGCGCCTCGCCGGCAAATATCACCGTTTGGAGCTTCAGCTGGCGGCCCAGCTCGGGCGACAGCGCGTCGGCGGTTTGCAGCGCGTAGAACGCCGACGGCGTCTGGCTCAACACGGTGACCTGTTCCCTGACCAGCAGGGCGTGGAAGTCTTCCGGTGAACGTGCGACCGATTCGGGCACCACCACCAACCGACCACCGTGCAGCAGCGCGCCCCAGATCTCGCAGACCGAGACGTCGAAGGCCAGGGAATGCCATTGCGACCAGACCTGGCCGGTCAATTCCAGGCTGTCGTCCAGCGTCTTCATCAGCTCGATCACGTTGTGGTGGGTGATCGCCACGCCCTTGGGCACACCGGTGGTGCCCGAGGTGTAGATCAGGTAGGCGGTCTCGTCGGCCGCCGGGGCCGGCAGCGCCGTGCTGGGGTGGGTGGCGATCCGCGGGTCGTCGACATCGATGACCAGCAGCTCGTGCCCGTCCAGCCGGCCGGCCAGCTCGGTGGTGGTCAGCGCCACAAGCGGGGCGGCGTCCTCGAGCATGAACTCGATGCGGGCCGCCGGCACCGCCGGGTCGATCGGCACATACGCCGCCCCGGTCTTCAGCACCGCCAAGATCGACACGATGGCCTCGGCCGATCGGGAGAACAGCAACGCCACCCGCTGCCCCGGCCCCACTCCCTCGCCAACCAGCAAGTGCGCCAACCGGTTCGACGCCTCATCGAGCTCGCGGTAGGTGGTGCAGCGGCCCGCGAAGCTCACCGCCGCGGCCTCCGGCACGCGCGCGACCTGACCCGCAAACAACGCCGGGATCGAGGCGGCGGGCGCCGGCAGCTCGGCCAGCACGGGCCGGTTGCCGACCTCGTCGATGCGGGCCCGCTCGGCCTCGTCGAGCAGATCGATCGACGACAGCGGTCGTGTCGGGTCGGCGGTCATCGCCGTGAACACCCGCTCCAGGCGCTTGGCCAACTCGCCGATATCGCAGTTCGCAAACAGTTGGCCGGTACCCGGCGTGCTGAGGAAGAGCTTTTCCTCGTCGCGGAAAAAGACCAGCCGGAACTGATCCCCCAAACCGTCGTGGGTCAGCGTCGCCGTCACGGCGGAACCGGCGAGGTCCGTCAGGTGTGTCGTCGGAATGAAATTAAGCCCGACCCGATTCGACGCCTGCCCGAAGGCGTGAAAGTGCGCCGCGTTCTCCATGGCGTGCACCGGGAAACGCTGGTGCTGCAACGTCTCGCGGATCCGCGTGTCGACGTGGGCACAGAATTCGGCGATCGACGCGCTCGGTGACGCCGTCAATACCAGCGGGACGACCCCGGAGATCATCCCGGGCACCAACTTGAGCTGCGGATCCACCCGGCGGCTCACCGGGAAGTCGAACACGACCTGCGAGCCCTCACCCTCGCAGCCGCCCACCAGCAGCGCGCAGGCCGCGGTCAGCACCGACGATCGGCGCATCCCCAACGCCCGCGCCAACTCGTCCATCCCGGCCACCGCGGCCGGGTCCAGCTCCACCGGGGCACCAAACTCGTGGGGGTCACGCCCGCCGGCCTCGACCACCGACCCGGCCTGCCGTTCGCTGTCCGGCGGCAGGTGATCCGCCCAGTAGGCCCGGTCCTCGTCGTAGTCGACGGAGGCTTCGTACGCCAGCTCGCAATCGACCAGATCGGTCAGCGACCCGAAAAACGCGGGTGGGGCCGACACGCCCTCGGTCATCGCGTTGTAGACGGTTGCCAGCCGGTGCAGAACAAAGGCGAGGCCGACGCCGTCGGTGACGATGTGGTGGCAGCAGACGAAGAAATAGAACTCATCGATGCGGGTCTGCATCAACGCGAATTTGAACAGCGGACCGCTCAGCGGCATCACCGTGCGCTGAATCGACGACGCCAGCCGGTACGCGTCACGTTCGGGATCCTGCGAGCCCATCAGGTCATAGCGCGCCAGCTCCACGTGCGGGTCGTCCACGATCTTCTGGAAAACCTGGCCGTCCTGCTGGAAAAACGACGCCCGCAGCGGTTCGGCCTCGCTGACGGCGTGACGGATCGCCGATTCGAACACATCGGTGTCGAGCGGTCCGGCGATTCGCACGAACACGCCCAATTGCCACCTGGCGCCGAAGAGCCCGGTCTCCTCGGCCAGCCAGATGTCCTGCTGCGCTCGTGTCAGCGGAAGTGCCCGGTCCTCAAGTTCCATACGATCCCCCAAGCCCGATGGTCTACTTCTCTGCCTGAACCGCTGCCAGCCTCTCGCGCAGACTCCTCGGCCGGATATCGGTCCAGTTCTGTTCGATGTAGTCCAGACA